>JAJDZN010000001.1 GCA_022824585.1 Bryobacterales bacterium
CCGCCTCGACATGTCGTACTTCGAGTACTGCCAGGGCCTGCGCATGACGTCGCGCAGGTTCGAGGCGCTGTTCGACGGGCCGCCGCGGCGGCAGGACGCGCCAATCACCGAGCGGGAGATGGACATCGCCGCGTCGATTCAGGCTGTCACCGAGGAGGCGATGCTGCGGGCGGCGCGCCACGTGCACGCCGAGACGGGGATGCGCAACCTGTGCCTCGCCGGCGGGGTTGCGCTGAACTGCGTCGGCAACGGACGCGTGCTGCGCGAAGGGCCGTTCGACAACGTCTGGATCCAACCGGCGGCGGGGGATGCGGGCGGCGCCCTGGGGGTGGCGCTGTTCATCTGGCACCAGCTTCTCGACCACCCGCGGGAGGCGCGGACGCCGGATGCCCAGCACGGCTCGCTGCTCGGCCCGTGCGCGACGCGCGACGACATCCGGGCTTTGCTGGACGGCGCCGGGGCAGTGTACGAGGAGTACGCGGACGATGCGTCCCTGTGCGATGCAGTAGCCGACCTGCTGGCGCGCGAGCAGGTGGTGGGCTGGTTTCAGGGGCGCATGGAGTTCGGCCCGCGCGCGCTCGGCTCGCGCAGCATTCTGGGCGACGCCCGCAGCCGCGACATGCAGTCGGTGATGAACCACAGGATCAAGTTCCGCGAGTCGTTCCGCCCGTTCGCGCCGTCGGTGCTGCGCGAGCGGGTCGCCGACTTCTTCGAGATGCGACCGCGGGAGGACAGTCCGTACATGCTGCTGGTGGCGCCGGTGCGGGAGTCCCATCGGACGCCGCTCGACGCGGGCGGCAACGGATTGCGCGGGCTCGACAAGCTGAAGGCGGCGCGGTCCGACGTTCCGGCGGTCACCCACGTCGACTACTCGGCGCGGGTCCAGACCGTGGACACCGAGCGGCATGGGCGTTACGCTACGCTGCTGCGGGCCTTCGAGGAGAAGACCGGTTGTCCGGTGCTGATCAACACGAGCTTCAACGTGCGGGGCGAACCGATCGTCTGCACACCCGAGCAGGCCCACCGCTGCTTCTTGGCGACGAACATGGACGCGCTGGCCCTAGAGCGCTTCCTGCTTCGCAAGCAGGCGCAACCGGAAGCGCCGGCGTTTGACGCGGGCACCTATCGCGGCGAGTTCGTCCTCGACTGAGCGTGCGATGGCCGTGCTGGAGATCAATCGCCATCCGTCGGCCGGGGAGCTGCGCTGGTTCGGCGTGCTGCTGGCGGTGTTCGTCGCGCTGGCCGGCGGGCTCGTGAATTGGCGGCTGGAAGCCCCGGCGACCGCGCGGATGATCTGGATGGGGGGCGCGGCGCTGACCGCCATCTACGCCGCGGCGCCGCCGTCGCGCCGCTGGATCCGGCTCGGCTGGCTCTACGCCGTGTTCCCCATCGGGTGGACGCTGTCGCACTTGGTGCTGGCCGCGACGTATTATCTGGTGGTGACGCCTATCGGCATGTTGTTGCGCCTCGTCGACGGCGACCCGCTGGACCGGGGTCCTGACCGATCCGCGGCGAGCTACTGGACAGCGCGCCGGCCGGTGCGCGACGTGCGGCGCTACTTCCGGCAGTTCTAGGAGTCTGCACCGCGGACACGACTCCGGCGCAGTCGAACTGGACAGGTGAACCAGAGATGGCAGACGACAAACCACAGACAGGCGGGCAACGGACGGGTGGAGACTTCGAGGCCGAGGCCGAGGCGGCGCGGCCCGGCTTGCTCTCGGAGCTGTGGGAGTTCATGGCCACCAACAAGAAGTGGTGGCTGACGCCGATCGTCCTCGTACTGCTGCTCGTCGGTGCGCTGATCGTGATGTCGGGCAGCGCCGCGGCCCCGTTCGTCTACACGCTCTTCTGAAGCTGCTCACCTACCGTGCGGAAGAGGCGGCCGCGGCGAGGCGAGTCTTCAGCTCCCGCAGCAGCGCGTCGGCGATCAGACGATATCCGGCGGGCGCATAGTGGCATCCCGGGTAATAGAACAGGTCGTCGACGGTCGGCCGCCGTCCCGCAAAGGCGGAGCGCCCATCGACGACCGGAAGACCCAGGCGAGCGAACATCGCCAGCATATCGTCACGGTAACCCATATTGGACTAAACCGCTTCGCGGTAGACGGATCGACCCGCCGCCACTGAGGTGTTCGGCCAGATCCTCGAGGCCCACAGCCCCATCGTGAGCCTCGTCATACTCTGCTCTGAGAATGCCTGGAATCCCCAGGCCCGTCACAGAGGAGCGTCTCATGGCATCCCTTTGTCCGGCGGCCACGTCGAGCAGTGCGGCCACTGCGGTCATCGGCGCGTCCGGTACAACTCGTGTCGCAACCGCCACTGTCCGACCTGTTAGTCGCTGGCTCGCGCCACCTGGCTCGACCGGCGTCGGGCGGACCTGCTGCCCACCGAGTACTTCCACGTCGTCTTCACCGTGCCCCCGGCCGTCGACGGCGACCGCATCCGCGATCGGGCCACCTACGAGCGGCCGCGACAGCCGTCCGAGGGGACCGTCAACGGCCGTTTCGCCGTACAGGACGGGGACGCCACCGGCGCGCTGGCCGGCCGGTCCATTCGCCGGCCGTAGCGCGCGGTACGCCGCGGACCTGGGCCCCGCCGGGCGTCTCTTGGCCCGTCGCGCAGCGTTCGTGATGCGTGTCGCGGAATGGCTGTATCGGGCCTACCCGCGTGCTACACTGTGCTCGCGGTTCGGAGGATGAGCACGAGCTTGGAGCACACGGTCGACCGGGTAGGACTGTGGCCGAGTGGGCCGTCATCGAGGCCGAGGAGCACGACTGCCACTAATCGTGGCGCGCATCCGTTCGGCAGCGGCGAGCCCACGTTCACCGTGGAGCAGGACACGGTGAGCGGAGGGAGCGTGCTTCACGCGTTTCGGAGGCTCGTCAAGCTCGTCGCGCCCTGCGGCCGGGAAGGCGGCGGTGCGAGGAGGGCCTCGGCGACGTGCTGTTCGGCATCGAGACGTATGAGGGACGGGCGTCGACGTTCGCTGTCCACGAATCCACATGCCGGACTGCTTCTACATGATCAACAAGGAGCTCGAACGGCCCGGCACGAAGGCTGCTCCGGCCCGCGCCGTGTTGCGGCTCGCGAAGTTCGCGAACGAAGTCCTCGCAGCGTTGTTTCCGGCGGGCCAACGCAGTTTCGGCAACGCCGTGCTCCTCATCAGGACCTGAGCGGTGCGTGACCGTACTAACGGAGCACTGAAGGACGCGGGGGCCGCCGTTCGCCGCCCGCGGACGTTTCGCGTACTGGCTCTCCTGTTCGGTGCGCTCCTCGCACTCGTCTGTTTAGAGACCGTGGCGCGGGTGCTGCCGGTTAACGAGGGCTCCCTAGCGTTGTCGGTCAATGACGCGAATCCGATCTTCCGTTATCGGCCGAACCGGGAGTTCGTGTGGTCGGCGGGGTGGAACTTCTCCGCCGTCAACGAGGTCAAGGTCAACAACTTCGGATTCGTCAATGATCAGGATTACGACCCTGACGGGACTGGTCCCCTTCTCGCGGTCATTGGGGACAGTTTCGTCGAGGCGTTCCGGGTGCCGTTTGAGCACACCTGCCACGGCCGGCTCGCCGCGCGCCTGAACGGCACGGCTCGTGTCTATTCCTTCGGTGCGTCCGGATCACCCTTGAGCCAGTACCTGGCGTATGCCCAGTACGTTCGGGACACGTTCAGACCGGCTGGCCTTGCGATTGTCATCATCGACAACGACTATGATCAGAGCCTTGCCAAGTACGGGTCCCAGAGGGGCAAGCACCAGTTCGTGGAACGCGGCGGCGGCCGGCTCGCGCTAGAGCGAAGCGATCTCGAGTTCCGCCCGCGCTACAGGCTGGTCAGAGGATCGGCGTTGGCGAGATACGTGGCGATCAACTTGGGCATGGCAAGGGAACGGATTTATCGGTTGTTTACCGGCGAAGCCCCGGATGCGCGCGTCCCGGAGGCGGATCGTGCGACGTGGGTCGTCGACTCGAAGCGAGCCGTCGACGCGTTTCTCGACATGCTGCCCGCGGCGTCCGGCCTGGATCCGGAACGGATCATGTTCATCGTGGACGGCATCCGTCCTCGCGTTTACGGAAGCGATGTCCCGGAGTGGGAGAAGGGAGTCTACCGCGAAGACGTGGGCTACGTGGATGCCATGCGGCGCTACTTCATCGAGAACGTTGTCCGCAGGGGATACGAGACCATCGACCTGGAGCCGGCGTTCGCCGCGCACTACCGGCTGCACCGAACGCAATTCGACTGGCTGCCGCTCGACGAGCATTGGAACGCACTGGGACACGAGGTGTGCTCGGAGGCAGCGGCCGGTTCGGAGCTGCTGCGGGACTTCCGGCGGCGTGCTGGTGCCGCAGGGCGGGAAGACATATGACAGGCTGAGCGCTTCCTGCGGTGGTGCTCCTCCTGTCGCTCTCGACGGTGTTTGTGCTGGGCCACGAAGGTCGCGATTCGCTTTCGGTCGACGCGACCAACTGGCGTGCCGAACACGCCATCCGCCCCGCCGTCGTCACCCGCGCGGCCGCCGGGCTCGACGACGAGGTAGAGGGTGCCGCCGTGTACGGGCCCGTACGCCCAGTGGTGTGCGAAGGGCGGAGCCGCGAGGCTCCCCCCTATCCCGATTGAGGTTCCGCCCCTCGCGGGTGACGCGCCTCCCGCCGCGGTGGACGAGCTGGTTATGGCCGGAAGCACGCTTCCAGCGGGGTACCGGCCGTCGGCTGACCACAGCCGGCGCGGAGAGCACACACCCTTCCGGGACGGAAAGATGTTGACCTGCTAGAGGAGCCTATATAGCAGGGATGACTTCACGGGGAGCGACCCGACCCGGCAGGTGTGACTGAGGAACACCTGCCGGGGCCGGAAACCGCAGGTTTTCGATAGGGTCGCTCCCCTACCCGCCCCATGTCAGAGTGGGCGGTACCGGTGGGGTGGGCCGGATGTTGGATCGCGCTGAGGGCATGGGACTTACGGGCGGGGCGGATGTGACGGCCGCGCGATTCCGGGCGTAAATTGGGCGCTCCAGCCTGCTTACCCCTCTGACGCGGCACTACGAGTGTCAGCTCGGGCGCCGTCGGCGGGCGTCACGGTCGGTACAGGTCAGACGGCACCCGCGTCGAGCGCCAAGTCCGGCCCGTCGTGATCGCGGCCGTGGATCGGCGGCTTCCGGCGCAGGCGGCACTGAGGATGCGCGTGCGCTGCAACGCGGGATTCAGGCCGCCGTACGCCTCCAGGGCAGTAACGTCGCCCGTCGCGATCGCCTGCTTGATCGCAGCCATCTCCGCCGCCGCGTGGTCGTGGGCCATCGTCACGGACTCCGGAGGCGTCGAGGCCCACCTGTCCAGCACCCGCCCGGCCCGCGCCAAGCGTTCCGGGTCCCGACCGACGACGACGACCTCGACGGCGCGTCCGGCCGCGATGAGCGCCGCCCACAGCGCGGCGTGCCGCGATCCCCACGTCCAAACCGCGCTCTCCGTCTCGTCCTCGTCCTGGACGAAAACGAACGTCGCCCGCCAGCCGTCGAGGGCGACTGGCAGCTTGTGCGGGAAGTACCGGCACTGCCCGCGGAGCGCGCCCTGGTAGAGCCGGCGCGGCAGCACGTCCCCGGCGATGCCAGCCACGGTGAGTGCAGCCACCTTCTCGGCCTCGGTCGGGAGCCACGATGTGCGCGGACGTTCGAGCAGGTAGTGAGCGACAGCAGCCGCCGCAGCACGACCTCCGGCGCTGCGGGCCGCCGATGCCGGATGTGCTCGATCCCGAGCGGCCGGTAGATCCGTCGCGACGCGATGCGGCAGCGGCGGACGAAGCGGTGCGCGAGCGCCGGATTCGTCCGGCCGATGAAGGCGAGGTACTGGGAGCGGAGGAACACGCCGCTGTGCAGGAAAACCAGCGCCAGCCACTCGGCTTCGCGACGGCCCCCCCCCGCGCACCATCAGGGCCGCCGCCCGATCCTCAAGATGAGCGATCATCGGTCGCGCCGCCTCCAACGTAGGCGGACCAGTCGTCCATCAACTGCCGGCGACGCTCGAACAGGTCCGAGCGGGCGTAGGCGGCCTCGACCTTGTTCTGCATTGTGGATCGCGATCTCGGTCTACGTGCTGGTCGCCATCCTGGGCAAGCGTCTCGGCATCGACACTCCGCTCCACACGATGCTGCAGGTCCTGTCGATCATGCCGTTCGAACAAGTCCGGTTATACGATGCACTGACAGCGCAAGAGCCGGATGCGGGGCCGGAGCACAGCGCGCTGCAGTTGCCGCTGTTCGCTGTGTAACACCAGTCCCGCTCCCGCAGTCGCAGCCCTTACGCACCGATCCAGCGCATATCCAGCCCAAGCGGTCTTGGCGAAGAACCCCACAAGCTACACATCCGCTACAGAATTCACCCGCTCCAGTTCCAGTTGAAAGCCTTTAGAATCAGTCACTTCCACGGTTCGACTACATAACTTGCCTTTGACTGTTCCACAAGTCATTGATTCTATTGCACTTCGAGCCGAACAGTAGTGAAATGGATATTCTGTTTCCCCTAATCTCCCTATCTCGAAACGGCGGCCGTGCTGCCTTCCAACGGCCGGAAGTGCGAGAATTACCTCGGTCGCCCAACCGTTCCCCTAAGCCCGATGAGAGTCTTGCGTCTAGCGAAATACGGAGCTGTTGGCCTCGCCCTCTTGCTGCTGGCCAGCACGACCTATGGTCAACAGCTCGATCGATACGGCGGGTTCCTCGATGTCAAGGGCCAGCGAACCGGTTTCTTCCACACGGAGCGAATCAGCGATCGCTGGTGGCTGGTCACTCCCGACGGGCACGGCTTCTTTGGCATCGGCATCAGTCATCCGATCACGAGCATGTCGGAGGGCGCCATCACATTTGCCTATGGCGGAAGTCAAGAAGAATGGATGCGCGACGGACTCCGCAAGATGCGCGAACTGGGTTTCAACTCAGTCTGGTCCGGACCCTACAGCCTTGAGCGCATTCGCTTCGGCAACATCGACGCGGGCCTAGCGGACAAGATCTACCGCGAGGCCGAGATCCCCTACGCGATCCATGTTCCCTTGATAAAGCATCAGGTCGAGCTAAAACCCGGCGAGAATCGTCCCGATGTCTTCAGCGCCGAGTATCGGCGATATGTCAGCGAGCAGGTCGCCAAGCGTGTAGCGCCGAACCGCGACAATCCGTGGATTCTCGGCTACTACTACGGCTACGGGTCGTTCATGCGCGAGGAGCTCTGGATCAACCAGACCCTTTCCTACGAGCCTGGAAGCCCCGGCCGGGAGCGCCTGTTCGATGTTCTCGAGCAACGTTATCGCGGCGACATCTCGAGATTCAACGCCGTCTACAGAACGAGTTTCGCCTCGTTCTCGGACCTACGGAAGAATGGCTCGCTGAGCTATCCGCGTTGGATCTCGGCCGTCAAGGCCGGCGAACCCCTGCCTGCGCGGGCCGGTTCGAAGAACATCCTCGCTGATGCGGAGGCACTGCTTGGTGAAATCGTCGAACAGCTCCACAAGGTCTCGCACGACGAGATCCGCAAGCATGACCCGAATCACATGGTGCTGGGCTCCTACGTCAAGCACACGACTTATACGAAAGGGATCTGGAAGCGGATCGCACCCTACGTCGACTCCCTTGGCCCACAAGACCTCAGTGACGTAAACCCGATTAAGCCCAGCGTCGCAGCCACGGGTGTGCCGGCAGTGCTGAGCGATCAGGAGTTCGGAAACGTGTATCCACTCGTTCTTCAAGGCAGGGCGGGAACGCCAGGGGCCGTCCCGGACCACGTTGACCGCCGAGTCCTATACGACATGCTGGCGGGCCGCATCGCTCGGGACCCCGACTTCATTGGCGTGTCTTTCTGTGCTGTGCTCTACGATCAGTCTCATTGGCGGCGGGCCTACGACCGCGGCCAGCCAGGATTCTTCAATATCGACGGCGAGCCGAACCAGAGCCTTGTGGAAACGGTCCGCGACGCGAATCAACGGATCCTTGACTCGCTCCGCGAGCCCCTCGACGAAGCTGAGATCGCCGAGCTCCACCGTTCTTACATCGAGACGAGAGCCGCATACCGCCGTGTTATGGAACGGCGATTCGCCTTGCTGAAGAAGCATGCGGACGAATAGCCGCTGGGCTGACTCGATGGCACCTTCTTTCTTGGCCGAGACAACGGAGCCAAGCGGAGCGGCCGTGTTTTCGGCAAACGGGCTACAATATGCGTGTCGATCAGACCAGCGGGTTCGTAAGACCGCGACAACGCCCGCCAACCAAAACCCACGAGGCGTTCACTGGCTGTGTGGCCCAGAATTCAGCGAGCGAGAAAGCCTAGCAGCGTTCGCCTGTTTCGCGGGACAGCTTTGCTTGCATTGCCACTGGCACCGGTGACCCTGCCGGGTGCCGAGGCCGGCGTCGACTTCACCCGCGACATCCGTCCGATTCTCTCGGAAAAGTGTTTTCGCTGCCATGGTCCCGACGAGGCGGCCCGGTTAGGCGGACTTCGACTCGACGAATACGCCGGGGCCGTTAAGGAGCGGGCCGGCAGGAAGGCAATCGCGCCAGGGGCTCCGGAGGCGAGCGAGGTGATCGCGCGGGTCAAGACCGACGATCCGGCGCGCAGGATGCCGCTCGGGGGAGACCCTCTGACGGAAGGGCAAATCAGCCTGTTGGAAGAGTGGATATCGGCGGGCGCGAAGTACGAGCGCCACTGGGCCTACGAGAAGCCCGAACGCCCGCAGCTGCCTCCGGTTTCGGAGACAGCGTGGGTGCGCAACCCGATTGACCGATTCATCCTGAACAGGCTCGACGAGGCGGGACTCGAGCCTTCCGGTGGAGCCGATCCCGCAGTGTTGATGCGGCGGCTGTATCTAGACCTGATCGGGATCCCGCCGACGCCCGAGCAGATTGACGACTTTCTCGCGAGTCCCACCGACAAGGCTTACCGAGAAAAAGTGGAAGAGTTGCTCGAGTTGCCGCAATACGGCGAGCACTGGGCGCGGCACTGGCTCGACCTCGCCCGCTATGCGGACTCCAATGGGTATCAGCACGATGACCCGCGACAGATCTGGGCTTACCGAGACTGGGTTGTGCGGGCGTTCAACGACGATATGCCGTTTGACCAGTTCACGGTCGAGCAATTGGCGGGGGATCTGCTCACAGAGCCTTCCCTAAGTCAGCTGATCGCGACCGGTTTTCACCGCAACACGCCGATGAACGGGTCGGGCGGTTCGAAAGTTGACAAGGTTCGCAATGCCATGCTGGTCGACCGGGTTAACACGACCGCGACGGTTTGGCTGGGCAGCACGCTCGGCTGTGCGCAGTGCCACACGCACAAGTACGACCCTTTCACGATCGAGGAATACTATCGCTTCTACGCGTACTTCGACCGCGGGATCGACGAAACGGTGTTGGCCGGCGGGGGCAATACGCGCAAGTTCTACGTCGGGGCCCAAGTCGAGCTGCCCGTTTCCGTGGGTCGGCGGTCGCGGTATTCCGCCGTGAAGGCTCAGCACGAATACCTCAAGATGATGATTGGCCAGGCAGAGTTCGAAGCGATCGCGCACCTGCCGAAGTGGGAGGAGCAGCAGGCCAGCAATCGCAAGCTGCGACCGTTGGTCATCAGCGCCCTTGCGAAGCCTAAAGAAGCGCGCACGGAGTCGGACAACAACGTGATCCGGGACGCCTTCCTGAACACGCGACCTGAAGTTGCCGAACCGAGAAAGGAACTGGCGAAGCTAGCCGCGCGGATGAAGGCTCTGGCCCCACCGACGACGCTGATCATGGCCGATAAGCCGGGCCCGGTCCAGAGCTACCTGCTCAAGCGCGGCCAGATTGGCGCCCATGGCAAGGTGGTCGAGCCCGGGATGCCCGCGGCGCTGCACACGCTCGACTCGGATCTGCCCCGCAATCGCCTGGGACTGGCGAAGTGGATCACCTCGGCCGAGAATCCCCTAACGGCGCGGGTGACCGTCAATCGACTGTGGGCGGAGGTGTTTGGGCGTGGGATTGTCCCTACGGCCGAGGACTTCGGCCGGCAAGGCGACTCCCCGACGCATCCGGAGCTGCTGGATTGGCTTGCGGTGGAGTTCGTCGAGCGAGGCTGGTCCATCAAGAACATCGTTCGCATGATCGTGACATCGTCGACCTACCGGCAGACATCGCGCGGATCACCGGAGCTGTTGGAGCGGGATCCGGACAACACGCTCTTGGCAGTGGGGCCGCGTTTCCGTCTACCGGCCGAAGCGATTCGGGATTCGCTGCTTGCGGCAGGCGGCCTGTTGTCTCTTAAGGTAGGCGGCCCCCCGGTCCACCCGCCGCAGCCTGAAGGGCTATGGAAGGAGATCAGCACCGCAACCGATCCCAATTACCCGACGTCGGAGGGCGAGGACCGGCACCGTCGCGGGCTGTACACTTTCCTTCGTCGGGGAGCGCCGTACCCCAGCTTCATCACATTCGACGCTTCTACTCGACAAGAGTGCGTCGCCACGCGAGCCCGCACCAACTCGCCGCTTCAGGCCCTGACGCTGCTGAACGACCCGTCCTACGTCGAGGTTGCGGACGCGCTGGCAAAGCTCGTCATGGACTTGCCGGCGGCTTCCGACAAGGATCGACTTGTCTACGCCTTCCGGCGCACGGTGACCCGGGTCCCCAGCGCGGCCGAGCTTCAGGAACTCACTCGCCTGCTCGAGGAGTTCCGCGGAACGTCGGATGATGAGTCCGAAGCCTGGACCTCGCTAGCGCGGGTCCTGCTGAACTTGGACGAAACCATTACCAAGAGCTGATGGCCATGGAGCTTCAACGGCGAGCATTCTTGCGAGCCGGCGCCGCCGGCCTCGGCTCGATCGCCCTGCGGTCGCTGCTCACGGCGGACGAAAGCGCGGTCGTCGCACCGCACTTCGCCCCCAGGGCAAAGCACATCATCTTCCTGCACATGGTCGGCGGTCCGTCACAGGTCGATTTGCTCGACCCGAAGCCGGCACTTGCCAGATTCGAGGGCAAGCCCATGCCCGACAGCATCTTGGAGGGCAAGCAGTTCGCCTTTGTGCCCAAGGGCGCGGGGGCTCTGGCGTCGCCGTACAAGTTCGCGCGGCACGGTGAGTCCGGCATTTGGTTCTCCGAACTCATGCCCCACTTGGCAGAGCGCGCGGATGATTTGACCGTTGTCCGCTCGATGCAGACCGACGAGTTCAACCATGGCGCCGGCGAGCTCTTCCTCCATACAGGCTTCGGGCGCCTGGGTAGGCCGACTTTTGGCTCGTGGGTCTCGTATGGTCTGGGCTCGCTCAGTGATACCCTGCCGACCTTCGTCGTAATGGCGAACGGAGCCAACGCGTGCGGCAACAGCGCATGGGGGAGCGGCTTCCTGCCCAGCGTCCACCAAGGCGTCAAGTTCCGCTCCGGGGAGGAACCGGTCCACTACCTTGCGAATCCAGGCGGAGTCAATCGAGACCGGCAAAGACAAGTGGTCAATGGGGTGTCCGCGCTTAATCGGCTGGCACAGGAGCGCTACGAGGACCCCGAGATCGCTACACGGATCGCACAGTACGAGATGGCGTTCCGGTTGCAGGCGTCAGGCCCAGAGCTGATGCAAATCGAGAACGAGCCGCAGCACGTGCTCGAAGCCTATGGGGCAGAGCCAGGCGACGGTAGCTATGCCAGCATGTGCCTGCTCGGGCGGAGGATGGTCGAGCGAGGTGTGCGATTCGTGCAGATCATGCTGCGCGGCTGGGACCACCACAGCGGCATCTACCGGCCAAACGCGCTGCCTCGCTCTTGCCGCGTCATGGACCGCCCGACCAGTGCCCTGATCGATGACTTGAAGCAACGCGGCTTGCTCGACGACACCCTAGTCATCTGGACAGGGGAGTTCGGCCGCACGCCGATGGTCCAGGCCATCTCCCCGCAGGGGTTCACGCAAGACCCTGGGCGCGATCACCACAAGGACGGGTTCTCGCTGATCCTGGCTGGCGGCGGCATCCGGCCGGGGCTGACCTACGGAGCGACCGACGACTTCGGGTTCGAGCCGGCGGAAAACCCAGTGCATGTGCATGATCTCCATGCGACCGCGCTCCATCTGCTTGGGATTGACCACACGAAGCTGACGTTCAGGCACCAAGGACGGAACTTTCGGCTCACCGACGTTCACGGACGGGTCGTCAAAGGCCTGCTGGCGTAAGAATCGCATAGCTATGAAGAAGGACATCACCCTGACGAGAAGGGGCTTTCTCGCCGGTTCCGCGTGCGCCTTGCCCCTCGGATCTGCGTCCGGCCAAACCACTTGGCGGCCCTTGTTCGATGGCGAAACGCTTGACGGCTGGCGCGCGATTCATCGTCTGCCGGTGTCTAGGAATCCGGGCGGGCCGTCTCCGCCAACGGACTCCCCGCGGTACCGGAAGGCCCTTGTGAGCAAGGGCGACTGGAGAGTCGTCGGTGGAGCCATCACGGGCGGGCAAGAGCCGCCAGGATCCGGCGTCGGGGGCTACCTGATCACCGATGAGAAGTTCGCCGATTTCGAGCTCAGCCTCGAGGCGAATCCAGACTGGGGAGTCGACACCGGAATCATGATTCGCGCAACGGGCCTCGGAAGCCAAGGCTTTCAGGTTCTCGTGGACCACCGCGAGGGCGGCAACGTCGGTTCCTTTTACGGCAACGGCATCGGCGGCTTCAACACCCGGCAGTTCGGGTTCAAGGCGAAGAAAGACTCGAGCGGAAAAGTCATCGGTATGACTCCGATCGCCTACGGAGACTTGAACCCTCCGCTCGACCCGGGCGAGAGCGAGGCGACTTGGTCGGCTGGGCCCGAAGCGTTCTTCGAGACCTGGCGCTTCGGTGAGTGGAATGAAATCCGCATTCGCTGCGAAGGACGCCTGCCGATGCTCACGACGTGGGTCAACGGCAAAAAGATGGCTTCCGCCGACACGGGGAAAATGGTCGCGGCCGGCTATGATGCGGAGGCCGTGGCGTCGCTGCTTGGCCGCGCCGGTCACATCGCGCTGGAAGTCCACAACAGCGGACAGGGCGATCGCCTGGGAGCGGAGCGCTGGCTTCCGGGCAGAGTCTGTCGCTGGCGGCGTATTCGCCTGAGAGAACTCTGAGGCCAACAAGACGACGGCTTCTTCGCTCTGAACTACCGCGGATGTAGCAAGGGCGCAGGCGATTGTCGTGCTGGCTCTGGACCTGAGAGACCGCTGTATATAAGGAAAACCGGCACAGAGCCCGTATTTGCGTCGGACGATATCTAAGTCTCTGAAAAATAAGGCGCCACCACGTTCCGAGCCTTCCCGCTCTGGAGAGTGCGGGCTGGCACCGTGGCCGGTTCGTCCGGCGAATGGGGAGTGTCGTAAGCTGGCAGATCGTGCCCACGCGTCACAAAGTGCTGGGGTATCTGTTCGTGTTGATGCTCATCACGTACTTGGACAGGGTATGCTTCAGCACGACGGCCGGCGCCATGGCGGATGAACTGGGCCTTTCGCTGGAACAGATTGGGATGGCCGGTTCGTTCTTCGTCCTCGGCTACGTGCTCTTCGAAATCCCGGGCGGCTGGCTGGCCGACCGCTACGGCGCGCGGATGATGTTGACGAGAATCGTGGTCTGGTGGTCAGCCTTCACCGCCCTGACAGGCGCGGCATGGAACTTCACGGCGCTGGTGGCGATCCGCTTCCTGTTCGGCTGCGGAGAGGCCGGCGCGTTCCCGGGATCGACCTCGGCCATCGCGCGCTGGTTCCCGCGGCACGAGCTCGGCCGCGCTCAGTCGATCGTAATGTTCGGCAGTCGAATTGGCTTCGCCATGACGTCGTGGGTCGTGATCGCGCTGATGACCGCCCACGGCTGGCGCTCTGTGTACTGGATCTTCGCGGTGCTCGGCCTTGCATGGGCGGTCGGATGGGGCGCGTGGTTCCGCGACACGCCGGAGGGTCACGCCGGAGTGGACGAAGCAGAACTCGCCCTGATCCGCGAACACCGCCCTGCCGGCAGCCACGGATCGAAGATCCACTGGGGCGCGCTGCTGACGGAGCGGAATGTGTGGGCTCTGTGCGGGATGTACTCGGGCTACACCTGGGGACTGTACTTCTACATCCAGTGGCTACCAACCTATTTGGAGCGTGCCCGCGGGCTCGAGCTTCCCGAGATCGGCCCGATGGCGGCCGCGGTGCTGCTTTCCGGCGCGGCAGCTAACCTGCTCGGAGGATGGGTCAGTGACAGGTTGGTACCGCGCCTCGGCATCCGCGCGGCGCGAAGGATTCCGGCGATCGCCGGTTTACTGGCGGCCGGCGTCTTCCTAGCACTAGCGGCGACCACAAGCGACAACACGCTCTCGCTTGTCTTCCTCGGCCTCAGCTTCGGCTCGGCCGAACTGATTCTGGCGGTGACTTGGGCCACGTGCCTAGACATAGGCGGCTCTGCCGCGGGCGTCGTTTCCGGAACGATGAACTCGCTAGGCCAGGTCGGCGGCGCGCTGGCCCCGTGGCTCATCGGCCTAATGGTCGACCGCACCGGAAGTTGGCAGCCGCCGCTGCTGGTGTCATCGGCATACTATTTAGGCAGCGCATTGCTTTGGCTACTGATCGAACCGAACCGTCGATTGAGAATCTCCCATGCCCAGCCCAGCGTTTGAAGACGCACCCTATGCCGCGCCGCCGGACGAGACCGATGTGAACCTGCGCGCCTACTTTGACGCGATAAGCGAGAGCAAGCTCAATCGCTTGGATCCGGAGTGGGACGACGCAGCGCTGCGAGAGTGGGACGGGAACTTTCGGAGCGACGGATCACTGATGATGGTCTGTTGCGACCGCGAGGTAGGAATCGACGAGTACCGCCAGGTGTTGCGGGAGTTTCTCGCGTTTCGCCGCTCAAGACAGCAACAACGCGGCGCTATCCGGAATTCGGCGCAAGAGGGTTAGACTGGATTCAGGAACTACCCTTCCCCGCAGCGCCCGGCAACATCAACGCCTTGATGACCACAGCCGAAGCCGCGCTCTGGGCCCAGCCATGAATTCCCGCCTGCTCACGCCATGCGCGCTCGTCGCACTAGCCCTTGCCCAGGCGCTACTGCCAAGCGTGCCGGCCGCAGCCCAGATTTACGATCCCGTGCAGTGGCGTCTCGAGCTCACTGCGGAGGAATACCCACCGGGCGCAACCGCACTGGCGCGTCTGACTGCGGAGATCGAGGGAGGCTGGCACATCTATTCGACGACGACCCCCGAAGGCATCCCCCTGGCCGTGGCCATGGCCGAATCAGACGCCATAGCCGGATGGCGGGCGCACCAACCGGACCCCGAGGTTGTCTTTGATCCTAACTTTCAGGCCGAAGTCGAGTGGTACAGCGACGAAGCAATAATCTTGGTCGAGATCGACCTTGCCGGGAACATATCCGGGGAGCACGCCATCGAGGCCTTAGTCCGGTACGGTGCATGCGACGATCGCCAGTGCCTGGCGCCCAAGCGCAAGAGCGCTACCGCGGCCATCACGGTCAACCCTTCCACGGAAGTGTCGGCGGTGGCCTTGCCGGCGGGCTATCAGCCGGCGCAGCTCAATCCGGTGGGACGCCCCCGCTCGAGTGACGCAGACAGTGCTGCGAGCACCGCAGCGGCTGGGGAGATATTTGAGGCATCTGACCAAGGATTCCTAGGTTTCTCCCTGTTAGCACTTGGTTTCGGGTTCATAGCGATCTTGACTCCATGTGTCTTTCCCATGATCCCGATCTACATGGGCTCGTTCATGAGCGACGCGAACCGGCCATGGGGCGCGGTATTGCGCCAAGCGGGAACGTTCTGCCTGGGAGTGATCGTGCTGTTCACGGCCTTGGGAGGTGTGTTGAGCGCCAGCTTGGGGCCTTTCGGGCTCAGCCAGATCGGCTCCAACCCCTGGGCAAACCTGCTGATCGCCGGGGTCATGCTCTTCTTCGCACTCAGCATGCTCGGCGCATTCGAAATCACCGTTCCCAGCGGCTGGACCACGGCTGCGAGCAAGCACTCTGACGGGACAGGCATCGTGGCCACGCTGATGCTTAGCCTGGTGTTCACCCTGGCTTCGTTCGCGTGCACTGGCCCGTTCATCGGCTCGCTCTTGGCCGGCTCCGTCGCGGAAGGTAGCAGCGTCTATCCCATCCTTGGCATGACCCTGTTCGCGACCGGCCTGTCCGCTCCGTTCTTCGTCTTGGCAATGTTCCCGGCCTTGGTCAACAAGTTGCCTCGAAGCGGAGGCTGGCTGGCGCTCTCCAAGCGGACCGCTGGAATCCTGATCCTCGCCGTGGGTCTGAAATATCTCGGAAATGTCGATCAAGTCCTCGGCTGGGACATCCTCTCCCGCGAGCGGTTCCTAGCGATCTGGATGGTGCTCTTCATCGCCGCGGCCCTGTACCTGTGGGGAGTCCTGCGCATTGGAGACGACGCTCCCGCGGAATCCATCGGCCTCGTTCGATTCGGGTTCGGCGCGGCCTTCTTGGCACTTGCCCTCACCTTGCTTCCCGGCATGCTTGGCGGCGCCCTGGGAGAGCTGGAAGCGCATGTTCCCGAAGCCACGGGGGCCGGCTTCGGCGCAGGCAGCGACGGCTCGCTTGCTTGGATCAAAGACGACTACGAGGGCGCCACGGCCTCGGCCCGCAACGCTGGCCAGCCCTTGTTGGTCAGCTTCACCGGCTACGCTTGCTCGAATTGCAAGTGGATGAAGGCAAATATGTTCACCGAGCCGGAGGTCGACGAGGTGGTCCGCGATTTCGTGTTGGTAGAGCTGTACACCGATGGCTTCGACGAGGCCAGCGAGAGGAATCAGGCATACCAAATCGAGCGCTTCCGCTCATCCAGCATTCCCTTCTATGCACTGATCCGGCCCGACGGATCCGTGGCGGCCACGTTTTCTGGACAGACCCGGGACGTGCAAGAGTTCCGCGAGTTCTTGATGAGCGCTGGGTAGGCTCGGAGCCGGCAGCCTTGCGTTCGCTTCCCGCTGTAGCTAGGGCGACACGGCGACTTTATGCAACGGCTCTCCTGCTGCTAATGGCGGGCGTGTCGCACGCCAGCGCGCAGCAGCAGGGTGAGAGTGCGCCGAACCGTGGCGAGCGACTCTTCGAGAGCCATTGCTCGGCTTGCCATCAATACGATGACCAAGGCATGGGCGAGGCCCCTCCCTTGGAAGACTCACCGTGGGTGGTCGGACCAAGCGAGCGCCTAGTGCGTATCCTCCTCCACGGAATCACCGGTCGAATCGAACTGGGCGGGCGGGTGTATGACCGCGAGATGCCCGGCTTCGGCCGGATCCTCTCCGATACCGACGTTGCAGCGCTGGCAACCTACACCCGCTCTCGCTTCGGTGCCGACGAACCGCCCGTCACGCCCGCCGAAGTCAAGCGGACACGCGATCAGCATGCCGGCAGGACGGCCTACTGGCCTGCTGACGAACTGCTAGAACTGCGCTAGTCGGAGTACTTGCGCCCCAATCCGAACTCGTGGCCGATCCTCACGACCTTGCCATCGCGCATGTGGACTTCCATGAACTTCGAGCCGCTGACCGGAGTCCCCGTCCCGTCGCGCAATGTGGCCACGAGCTTCTTCGTCTTGACGTCAAAGACATCGGGCGTGTGGCTCCACGCGTAGGTGCCGTCCAAGCTGAAGGCCACCCAGCCATGCCCGCCTTGCGAGAGCTCGACGTGGCCCTTCGGCGCCGGCGGCATCTTGGTCGCGTCGAAGATGAACAGCTTCTTGCCCCTCTGGTCGCTGATCCAGAGCTCGCTCTCGTCGGGCGTGAGACCGGCACCATGGGTGCGATTCGGTATCTTCTCGTCCCCCGCAAACACGCGATGGATGATTTCCCCCGTCTTCAGGTCCACGACGTCAAAGCCGACGTGATTGCCCAGGCAGACATAGGCGTAGCGCTCGCGACTGTCGATCGTGTACGGGAAGACCCCGCGCTCGCCGACATCCTTGACTTGCATCAAGAGTTTCTCTGTCTGGGTGTCAAACACCGACAGCATGGTGGTGGTGCCGAGATAGAGCTTGGTTCCGGTTAGGTTGACGATGCTGTTGTGGGCGGCCGGTCCAACCGGGATTCGCTTCATGATTTCGCCGGTCTCGCCATCGACAACGAGCAGCCCGCTGTCCTCGCCCTTGTACCACCAGCCAGTGGGCACGTAGATCTTCTTGCCGTCCAGGGTCACGGATGAACGGTCGCAGCCGGCGTCATAGACCTTTTCCCAGACAGTCTCCTCGCTTTCCAGGTCGAAGCGACCGAGCCGATGGTTTGTCGACGAGTAGTAGACGCTGTGCTTGGCGAGGTTGCCGGCAAAGCCACGCAGCCCTTCCTCGAATATGGGCATGTCGATGCGCCGGACGAACTTGTGCCCGTTGTCGATGTCAAACACGAGAATCCCGGCGTTGGAGCGCCCTTCTTTCTGGGCGCCGTCCGGCATGCTCAGGTAGAGGTACCGCTTGACCTCTCCGGAGTCGGACCAGACCAGGGCCGGAGCAGCGAGGGTGAGTGCTAGTGCGAATTGAAGGCGTCGCATGGCGAAAGTATTGCAGGCATGGCCGGCTGCGTCAACAGAAGATCCCGGATTCCATCCGATGGAACTGTACGTCCAATGAACCTAGCGTCTTGATGGTTCGCGCAGAATGCCGCTCACTCGGAATCCTGCACGGCCGGGCTCGCCACCTGCGGGAGCGGGTTCCGGGCGAAGATGTACTCCTCCACCGGCTTGCCGTCACGCAAGTGTTCTACAAGAATGCGCTCCAAGACCTCTCCGCTCACTGAGTGGTACCAAGTGCCGTCTGGGTAAACGACGGCGATAGGGCCCTTGTCGCAAACGCGCAGGCAATTCACCTTTGAGCGATATACGCAGCCGTTGCCTTGGGCCAATCCGATTTCTCTGAGGCCGTCCTTGAGCCTCTGCCAGGCGGGGATTGTGACATTCCGAGGGGCGCACTTTGGATTGGATTGGTCGGCGCACAGAAGAATGTGCCGGGAGTACGAACCCGTTGGAACGCGGAGCAGCTCGGCCATCATGCAACGCCGATCAACCGGTGCAACTCGGCAGTCAATCGCTTCACATCGCTGGGCGCGTTGCCAGCCAAGTTGCGGTTCTCGAACGGGTCTTCCAGTACGTCGAACAACAATGGCGGTGCTGCTGAATCACCTTCTGGATAGACCGGGATTCCGATGCCGCCCTGCGCCTTGCCGCCGGGATAGCCGCGCACCAGTTTCAGCCTTCCATCGGTGACGCAGCGCCACGGGTCAAGGCCACTGAGGAGGAATTCACGGTGATCGCCTGACTTGCCCTCCAGCACCGGCCGCAGCGAACGGCTGTCCATCTCAGGCGGGGTGTCGAGTCCGGCGTAATCGAGGAAAGTCGCGGCAAGGTCCATCACGCTGGCCAGGGCTGCCGTGGAAACGCCGCTCTGCACGCCCGGCCCGGCCACTACCAGCGGCACGCCGACCGAGGCTTGGTGGGGCAGGCGCTTCATCCACAGGTCGTGGTCACCCAGCATTTCGCCGTGGTCGCTTGTGAATACAACCAAAGTGTTCTCGAGCTCTCCGCGTGCTTCAACTTCGGCCAGCAGCCTCCCCATCCACTCGTCAATGTTTTCGATCATCGCGGCATAGTTACGACGGATCTCGACATGCTTCTTGGGCGTGAACTCGGTGCTCTTGAACGGCTGCGGAAAATCGACATCGCGGTAGAGGCTGTCCATGCTCGTCGTGATATCCACCGGCTCATGCGGCCCGGCGAAGTTGACGGCCAAGTGCCATGGCTGATCGCGCGGAGCCTCGCGGAGCAGGCGCACGCCTTGGGCTGCGATCCAGTTATCGCAGTAGGACTCCTCCGGCAGCGGCGTCGGGAAGGTCGCCGCGAACGTGCCAATCTCGCGCCGTTTGCCAAAGTCGTCAAGGTGGGTGTCGGCACGGCCGGTGGCGTGCAAGTGCGCAGTATAGGGATCGCAGGGATCATCCATGCCCCAGCGGATCGCGTCCCACTTGCCAGCACTGTCGATTCCGGCGGAGAAGCCCCACTCCGGCAGCAGGTGCTGTCCCTCGACGCCCCAGCTTGGCTCCGGCTTGTGCAAATCAAACTTGCCGCAGCCCATCACGTGATAGCCCGCTTGCCGCAGCAGCGTGTAGTACGTGGTCTGGTCGAGCGGGTAGTTCAAGCTGTTGTCGGGCACGCCGCAGCGGTCATATTCCCTGCCCCCGGCCAGGCAGGCCCGCGAAGGCGCGCACAGCGGAGAGGCGCAGTAACTGCTCACGAAATTGACTCCCCGGGCGGCGAGCGCCTCTAGGTGAGGGGTGCGCACGCCGATAGCGGGGTTCAGGCTCGTCCAGTCGGGTCGTAGTTGGTCGGGCACGACTAGCAGGATGTTGGGAGGGGCCTCGGGTGCACTGGGTTCGCTGCCGCAGGCGGCAGCGGCAGCCGCCGTCGAAGTGGCCAAGAAGTCTCGTCGCGTAAGTCCTGCCATCAACAACAAGTTTAGCCTTGCATGCGTTCCGCGCGGCCGAGACAGGCCGTTGGGCAGCTTCGTTCGATCCGATTCTTGAGCGCGACTCTCGCGCACCGATTGAGATAGGGACCATCGTCCACACGTCCGTGTGCGCGGTTGGCGGCGGCGCGCATATGACTTGTCTTGGCGAAGAGGTCTCTCGCACTCAAGTCAAGACGCGTGCGACGGCCTATGGCGGTCCTCCCCGCGGCTAGAAGACTGCTCGTGGAATGCGGCCTAGAATGGTGCCATGTCGCTTCGCGTTGCAATGCTCTGTGCCCTTCTGCCCGTTGCCGCAGTGGCCCAAGACCGCCCGAACGTCCTGCTGATCGCAGTTGACGATCTCAACGACTGGGTCGGCTGCATGGGAGGCCACCCTCAGGCGCAGACACCCAACATCGACGGCTTGGCCCGGCAAGGGGTGCTGTTCTCCAACGCCCACTGTGCCGCACCCCTGTGCAATCCGTCCCGCACGGCCCTGTTGTTCGGCAAGCGCCCGACGACGACCGGGGTGGTCGGCAACATGGACGACTGGCGTAAGTTCGACTCGCTCAAGAATTCCGAGTCCCTGCCGCAGTTCTTCCGCCGCAACGGCTACTTCACAGCAGCCGCCGGCAAGATCTTCCACGCCAATCACGGCGGCTGGCGCGGAGCGCTGACCCACGCCGAGGGCGCGCCGTACGCTGGCCGCAGCGGTTTCGGCCAGCCGGAAGCCTGGGACGAGCGTTTTCCCGCCAAGACGATCCAGTTGCCCATGGCTCCGGTTCTGATCGACACGCACAGAAACGGCATCAACCATCATTGGGACTGGGGCCCGATCGATTTCAAGGCCGATGTGACGGAAGACGGCCAATCTTCCAAGTGGGCGGTACGGCAGCTCCGGGCAGAGCATGACAAGCCGTTCTTCCTCGCGGTCGGGATCTATCGGCCGCACGATCCCCAGTACGCTCCGAGCGAGTACTTCGACGAGCACCCTCTCGCCGACGTGGAATTGCCGACGATCCTCGCTTCAGACCTTGACGACGTGCCGCAGGTCGCTCAACGGCACGTTCGCGCCGCCAATAACTACGAGGCCATGATCCGCAAGCACAACGCGCTCCAGTCTGCGACCCGAGGGTACCTCGCAGCGGTGACGTTCGCGGACGCCATGATCGGCCGAATCCTGCGCGCACTGGCTTCCAGCCAATACAACGACAACACCATCGTCGTGCTCTTCTCGGACCACGGCTACCACATCGGCGAGAAGCAGAAGTACCACAAGAGCACGCTATGGGAGGAATCCACCCGGGTGCCGCTGATCATCCGCTCGCCGGGCGCGGGAACATCTGGCACCGTCTCAACACGAGCGGTCAGCCTGATCGATCTATATCCAACGCTCGCGGAATTGGCGTCTCTGAGCTCGCCCGCTGACTTGGACGGCGAGAGTCTCGTCCCGTTATTAAACGATCCAGACGCTCCACGGAGCACACCGGCGATGACTACGCGCCAAGGCCAGCACCACTCCGTCCGGACGGATCGCTGGAGATACATCCGCTACGGCGACGGCAGCGAAGAACTGTACGATCATGCCTCCGATCCGATGGAATGGAAGAACCTTGCCGCCGACGGGACACATGAAGCCACACGGCAACGCTTGGCGGCGCAGCTAGACCGGATGCTGGAATGAACCCGTAACCGGTTCGGAATCAATGGATTTCGGGGCGATCCTTGGAGCGATACGGATGCTCGGCCTCCTGCTGTTTCCTGACCAGCTTGGCGACGAGGGCAGCTGCGAGCAGGACGCCGATCACAACCAGAATGTCTTCGATCCCGCGTAGCGCCAGGAACAAGGCGCCAAGGAACGAAAAAAGGAGCAGCAGGGCCGCTACGCGGATCACCGTCTGGCGCAGGGTCCAAACGCCTTCTTCTTCCGAATCCTCGTCCTCGTAGACCGGCTCGTCGTCCCAGTCTCGTTCCCAGTCATTCATTGGTCGCAAGCGAAGCCCCTACCTCAGACGGACCGGGCATCCGGCCGCCTGCAGCCCCTGCCGAACGGCTAGTATTCGCTCCCGTCGTAGATCTCGGAGACGAACGCCTCGTAACCGTTGTACATCAGGGTGGGACGCATCGAGTACATGAACGAACCGCCCGGCCCCAGGGCTAGCAGCTTTTCCTGCGCTTGCGACCAGCGCGGGTGCGGCTTCTTCGGGTTGACGTTGGAATACCAGCCGTACTCGGTCGGCGCGGCCTTGTTCCAAAGTGTCGGCGGACGCTTCTTGGTGACCTCGATCTCGACGATCGACTTGATGTTCTTCAGGCCGTACTTCCACGGCATGATCGCGCGGATTGGCGCACCGTTCTGCTTGGGCAGCGGCTTGCCGTACAGCCCGGTGCAGAACAGCGCCAGCTCGTTCATTGCCTCGTCGAGCGTCAGTGCCTCTTGGTACGGCCAGTCGTAGTGCGGCTGCGAGAGGATCCCGGGCATCTCCCTCGGCCTAAAGGCCGTGACCATCTTGATGAATCCAGCCTCGGGCTTGGGATCGACTTCTTTGAGCAGCGCCGACATCGGAAACCCCGTCCACGGAACCGCCATCGACCAGGCCTCGACGCAGCGGAATCGGTAGAGACGCTCCTCTAGCGGGAATCGTCGCACCAAGTCGTCAATGTCGTAGGTCTTGGGGTTGTTGACCAGACCCGAGACCTTTACCTTCCACGGGTCGATCGTGAACCGGTCGACTTGGTGCCTGACTTGCCCCTTGTCGAGGGTGAACTCGTAGAAGTTGTTGTATCCAGTCGCGATCGCTTCGGCCGTCAGCGGGCGGTCCAACGTGTATTTCGTGTTGCGCTTGGCGGGATACAGCGACTCGTCTGCCGCTGCCCCGTGCATAGCGCTCGGCAGCAGGCCCGCCGCGCCTGCGAAACCCATGCCCTTGAGAATTGCCCGGCGCGAATGGAACAGGTCTTCGGGAGTCGCCTGGCTCTCGGGAATTTCCCAGCCACGCGGAGTCTTGATCAGCATATTCGCCTCCCGACCAAGCCGCCCCTGTGGCCCATCGGATGGCGAGCCTGGCGGCAACCTCAGATTAGCATAGGGTTTGACCGCTCGGGTCGCGGATTCGTTGCAGCGGCACTGCGTTGCAGCGGCTAAGGTCGAGCCTCCGGCGGCAGGATCTTGCGCCAGGACTAGCGTCTGTGCTGGCGATGAAAGCCGCGCGCTTTCAACTGAATGCGGTAGAGGCTCTGGTCCACCGTCACGTACAAGACGTTGGCCCCATCGCCGAGGCCGAACTCAACGTTGCTCGGCAGTCCGCTCGGTGGAACGGGCGGTTCGTCCAAAGCTTTCGCCTCGTTCTCCGTGAGTGGCGTCTCTTCCTCGTGCACGCCCTTTGAGGTGGGCAAGAAAGCGATCTGCTCCCCGCTCGGGTCCAGCACGAGGATTCCGGGCTTGGACGGCTCGCGGGCGGTCAGGTAAACGTTGCCGTGCTCGTCGACGGTCATGCCATCGCAACCGAACTTCGGGCCGAAGTCGTGGAAGAGTCGCCGCGGGCCGGAGACCATCCCGTCCGCTCCGAGCGGAAAGGCGTAGACTCGCATCGGACCGCGATTGCCCGGCTCGACTCCCGGCATGCCATCGCCGCCATTGTTGGTCTCGGCAACATAGAGCGTCTTGCCATCGGGGCTTAGCGCCAGTCCATTGGGCTTGGTGACGTCATGGGTGACCTCCGCCACCTCACCCCCAGGCGTGACGCGGTAGACCGCCCGCCATTGCAGTTCTCTCGGCTCGTGTCCCACGTAGCGCGGATCGGTGAAGTACAGATTGCCCGCGTCGTCGACGGTTACGTCGTTGGGGGAGTTGAATCGCTTGCCCCCGAAGTTGTCGACGACCAGCTCGCGCCGTTTGGTCTCGACGTTCCAGCGCGAAATGCGCCGCCCGCCGTAGTCAGCGCCCTCGGCGGCGTATAAGTGGCCGTCCGGGCCGAACGTCAGGCCATTCGACTTGTGGCTGTTCGCAGCGAAAGTCTCGACCTTCTTCGTAGCCGGATCAAACCGGTGAATCCGGCCGTGGTTCTCCTCCCGCAGGATGTCGGAGAAATAGATCGAGCCATCCGGCGCGACCGCGGGACTCTCCGTGAGCCCGCCCGCCTCGGTCTCGGGGCGGGTGTACAGCAGCTCGAAACGCGCGCTGCGGTCGACGATCGTGTCGCCCGTTGGGGCCGGCGCGTCTTCGGCGGGAAACGCAGTCCAGCAAAGCGTTGCCAAAGCGGCCAGTTTCAGCGCTTTCATGGCATCACCTCGCGTAAAACTTGTAGACGGTTGTGGTCTTGTAGGTCTCTTCGGGCCGCAGGACTGTAGACGGGAAGTCCGGTTGATTGGGCGAGTCCGGGTAGTGCTGGGTCTCGAGGCAGAACCCGCTACGGTGCTGGTGGGCGACCCCGCCCTTGCCGATGTGGTGGCCGTCGAGGAAGTTGCCGCTGTAGAACTGGACCCCGGGCTCGGCGGTGAGCACGTCCATCACCCGGCCGGTCTCCGGCTCGCTGACCGTCGCCGCGAGTGCCAGACCGTCGGCGTCGCGGTCAATGACGTAATTGTGGTCGTATCCCGCTCCGAATCCGAGCTGCTCGTCCTCCTCTGCAATCCGGGCCCCGATGGCCGTAGGTTCGCGGAAATCCAGCGGCGAGCCATCAAGCGAGGCAATCTCACCTAAGGGGATCGAGGTCGCGTCAACCGGCGTGTACTGGCTGGCGTTGATCGTCAGCACGTGGTCGAGGATGGAGCTGGCACCGCCGTCCTTGAGGTTGAAGTAGGAATGGTTGGTCAGGTTGATGACGGTCGGCTTGTCAGTGCTGGCCTTGTAGTCGATCCGCAGCTCGTTGCTGTCGGTCCACGTGTACGTCACGGCAGCCTCCAACGTACCGGGATAGCCCTCTTCGCCGTCTTGGCTGACATAGGCAAACGACACGCCGTCGCCAGACGCGGTAAGCGTGCCCTTCCAGATCACCTTGTCGAAACCCTTGATGCCGCCGTGCAAAGAATTGGGCCCGTTGTTGACCGGCAGCTCATAGCTCGTGCCGTCGATCTCGAACTTTCCGCCCGCGATCCGGTTAGCGTATCTGCCCGTGATGGCGCCGAAATAAGGGGTATCGGCAACGTAGGCGTCCAGCGTGTCGAAGCCGAGAACCACATCGCCGAGATTTCCTTCGCGATCCGGCACGTTGAGACTGACCACGATGCCGCCGTACTCGATAATGCCCACGCTGGCACCGGAGGCGTTGGTCAACGTGAAGAGGGTGACCGGCTGGCCATCAACGGCCCCGAAGTCCGAGGTCTCGAGCGAGCGCATGCTCTCGGGTTCGGTCTCGGCCGGGGTGCAGGCCCAAGCTAGCAGCGTCGCCGCCACCATCACTGCCAAGGACATGCGGGGGTGCTTGAATCGCATAGTGAAGCTCCTCCAGCTCTCCAGTGTAATCTGAGGAACTTCCGGCCTGCGGAACGATTGAGACTGCATGGTCCTCGTCACCGGCTCGACAGGTTTTGTGGGCAATCACGTGGCCCGCTTCCTCGCTATTCGTGGCGAGCGCCTGCGCTTGCTCGTGCGGCCCTCCAGCGACCGCACAGCATTGGCCGGCATCGATGCCGAAGTCGTGCTGGGAGACCTGCGCGACGCAACGAGCGTGGCCAAGGCTGCGTACTGCTGCGACACGGTCTATCACGTCGCTGCCGAATACAGCCTTTGGAGCAAGGATCCGCGCCGCATGTACGAAACCAACGTCGAGGGCACTCGCAACCTGCTAGAGGCCGCCCTGCAGGCCGGCGTCAGGCGCTTCGTGCACACCAGCTCCATCGGCACGATCGCCCCCAATCAGCACGGTTCCCCGGTAACCGAGGAGTCGCCGTCCTCGCTGGAGATGATGACGGGCCACTACAAGCGCTCGAAATTCTTGGCGGAGCGCGAGGCCGAACGCTACGCCGGCCGAGGCCTGAACGTGGTCATCGTCAACCCCACTGCGCCGATTGGCGAGCGAGACTTCAAGCCGACGCCGACCGGCAAGATCGTCAAGGACTTCCTGGAGGGCAGAATGCCGGCCTACGTCGACACAGGCCTGAACTTGGTGGACGTGCGCGATGTCGCGCGCGGCCATTGGCTGGCGGCGGAGAAGGGGCGGCCTGGCGAGCGTTATATCCTCGGTTCCGAGAATCTGTCCCTGCGTCAGATCTTGGAGCTAGCCGGTTCGGCGAGCGGCCGCCAAGCCCCGCAACTGCGACTGCCGTACCCTGTTGCCTTGATCGCGGGCGCCTGCAGCACGGGATGGGCGCAGCTGACGAGGAATGCGCCGCGGGTGCCGTTGGATGGCGTGCGCATGTCACGGCGACCGATGTTCGCCGATTGCTCCAAGGCGCAGCGCGAACTCGGCTTCGATCCCGCGCCGATCCAGCCGGCCTTGGCGCGCGCGGTGAAGTGGTTCCAGCGATCAGGCCCTTAGCTCGCGCATGAATCGGCGCTCGGCGCTGCTACTGAACCGTTCCCGAGCGACGCACGTAGACGCCGTTCTCGAGCCGCTCGAAGTAGTGGCCCAAGGCCGGATGGTCAACGGCCTCGTTGCTGTCGTCAGCTTCGAGATTGCGCTCGGCCACGTATGTGGAGTGCCGCGCTCCATGCGGCAAAACGTGGTACCAGGGCCGGTCCTTGGGCGGCCGGGAGCGCGCGACCTGCTGATACCACTCTTCGCTCCCGCTGAACACCGGATCCACGTCGAACACCACGCCGCGGTAGCCGAATAGCTTGTGATGGACGAGCTCGCCAATGGCGAAGCTTGCTTCCGGGCTGGCTTCCTCCATAACGCTTCCGCTAGGCCTTACACGGCCCGCCTCATGATGCCTTCGAGGGCCTTGGTGAACGGTCCGGGGTCTTCGATCTCGGCACCCTCGGCCAGCATCGCGTAGCCGTACAGCAGCTCCGCATAGTCGCGCAACAGCGGGTCGGCCTTGTCCGTCTCGAAGCGCTCCTGCAGTCCGCGTACGAGGTCATGGGTTCCGTTCACCTCGAGGATCCGCTTCTGCCGGGGAGCGTCCGGGCCTGCCATCCGCAGCATGCGCTCCATCTGCGGGCTCATGTCGTACTCGTCGACGGTCAGGCACGCCGGGGAGGTCGTGAGCCGCTTTGAAAGACGTACCTGCTTGACGTGCTCTTCGAGATGCTTGCCTAGCAGCCCGAACAGATCCCCGTAGCGCTGCTCTTGGTCCTTGCGCTCGCTCTTGGCATCCTCGGCCGCTTCGTCGGAGCTTAGATCTAAGTCCCCCTTGCCTGCCGACCGCAGCGTCTTGCCCTCGAAATCCATCAGGCGGGTTACCAAGAACTCGTCGACAGGATCGGTCAGGAAGAGCACCTCGTAGTCTCGCTTGATAAAGGCCTCGATCAGCGGGGAGTTGGCGACGATGGAGCGTGACTCGCCGGTGATGTAGTAGATGGCGTCCTGGCCCTCTTTCATGCGCGAGACGTAGTCCTTCAGCGTTGTCAGCTTCGTGGGATCGTTCGAGGATTCGAACATCAGCAGCGGCACGATGCGGTTCTTGTGCTCGGCGTCGAAGTCAACGCCCTCCTTGAGCACGCGTCCGAACCTGCCCCAGAATTCGAGGTATTTCTCCTCGTCGTCGCTCTGGAGCTTGGCCAGCGTGTCCAACACCTTCTTCGCCAGGAACTTGCTGATACGCGTCAGATGCCGGTTTTCCTGCAATGTCTGGCGAGAAATGTTGAGCGGAATGTCGGATGAGTCTACCACGCCCCGCACGAACCGCAAGAAGTGCGGCAGGACTGCATCGCAGCGCTCCATGATCATCACGCGCCGAGCGTACAGCCGCAGCCCGTACTCCGCGTCCCAAACGAACAGGTCCGGCGGAGCCTCGTTCGGCACGAACAGCACGGACTCGTACTCGGAGACGCCCTCGGCCTTGAAGCGGATGTGCAGCGAGGGGTCGCGCCAGTCTCCGGTGATGTGCTTGTAGAACTCGTTGTACTCCTCTTCGGTGACCTCGGACTCCGCGCGCGTCCAGATCGGCTTCATCGAGTTCAGGGTCTTGTCCTCGACCACGTAGGTCGTCTTGCCGTCAGGCTTGATGATGCCCTTTTCGTCCGTCTCGCGCTTCTCCCGTCGCACCCGCTGGCGGATGGGGTAGCCGATGAAGTCGGAATACCGCTTCACAACGCTCTCTAGTGCCCACTCGTTGGTGAAGTCCTCGATTCCGGCATCTTCTTCTGCCGCTTTGAGGTGCAGGGTCACGCTCGTCCCCGGCCCGCGGCGGTCGCCGTCCGACAACGTGTAGGTGCCGTCGCCTTCGGAGTGCCACGCCGTAGAGGTCTCTTCGCCAGCCCTGCGGGTCTCAAGCACGACTTGGTCGGAAACCATGAAGGCCGAGTAGAAGCCGACACCGAAGCGCCCGATCAGTTCGGGCATCTTTTCCGCGCCCTTCTGCGAGCCGAGCTTCTTGAGCATTTCCTGGGTGCCAGAGCGCGCGATAGAGCCAATGTTGTCGATCACCTCTTGGCGCGACATGCCAATGCCGTTGTCGTGGATCGTCAGCGTGCGAGCGTCGGCATCAACGTCGAGGCGGATCTCAAGCTCCTCGCCCTCCGGCATCAGACCCGGCTCGGTCAGCGCGCTGAAGCGCAGCTTGTCGAGTGCATCGGACGCGTTGGAGATCAGTTCGCGCAAGAAGATCTCCTTGTTCGTGTAGAGGGAGTGGATCATCAGATCCAGCAGCTGCTTTGTTTCGGCTTCGAAGTTGCGCGTTTCGGTTGTAGTGGACATGTGTCGAGAAGCTTAGGCGTGACGGCCGGCCGATCCCGCCGTGGTGTGTCAGGCAGTAGCGGGCTCGTCTTCCTCTCTTGAATCTATTGTGATTGCGTTGGGGTCGTCAAGTGCGCGGCCGGGCGGTCGGACGAGATCCAGACATGCCCATCCGCGATGGTGCGCCGAGCCGTGCCTCCTCACGCAACGCTCGCACTGGGACGGGCACGGTGAGGAGTCCCCGTCGAAGCAGGCACGAGCTGCGCCGCGTCGGTGACTGTCCTGCGGTCGAGCTCCTGATTTCCTTGCCAAGCTCCGGCCTGGGTGGCAACTGAGAGGCCGCCCCGGCCGGAATCAGGTCGCCGAGAACTTGGCCAACCCGCTCGCCCTCTTCCTCAATCAGATCAACAAGTTCGTGTCCCAGAACACCCGGCTCATTCCCACCCCTGCCTGAGCCGCGTCACAAAATCGTCGGCATTGTCGTCGGCCCACAGCTCCGCTCCTATTCCTCGCAGGCTCAAGATCGGGTCGGCGGCACTGGCAGAGCGATTCGGGTTGAAATGCTCTTGGTACCAGTCCAACAAGTGATGGTATTCGCTAGGGATCTCGTCGCGCCGCGGTCGAGACTTCCCAGAAACTCGGTCGGGATGCGTGCGATCCGAAGATGCATAGAGCCGTCGGCGCCCCCGCGACGTCTCCACGAGCATGCGATAGCGCTCCGGGCTGGCAGGCTTGCTGGCGACGCAATGCTGAGCTGCGTGCGCCCCGACTGCCGGACGAAGGGTCACCGAGTCCGTTAGATTCTCGCGCTGTGCTCGCTCTAGGATCTCTGCAACGGTGAAGTCCTCCCGATGACGGTGCTCGCGGTGGAGCAGCGCGGTGGCAATCCAAACTTCGTCGGCGACACGGATCTTGGAGACTGGCATCGGCTCAGGCCACGCTAAGTGCAATTACTACATAGCAATGGACTTAGTGTACAAGGTAGAGTCCTTAGCAATAGCGGTCGGGCCGTCGGCTTGGCTTCGCCCGCGAATGCCGAGTCGCTGGCGCGGTTCCCGTTACCTTGCCGCAGTGGCGAGCATGACTGTCCGCGAGCTCGCGGGCACCGCTCCCTTGCCCCAATCCGAGTTGCGGTGCAACCGGCGCCAGTGGTTCGCAAGGGGCGTATGGTCGCGTGATTGACCCGGCCTCGGCGGACTTGCTAGCCTAGGATTTCTGTCCCCACCAATATTGAGGAACCATCCATGAGCAGACAATGCACCTTGCAGGGCAATCCACTCGATTTGCAGGGGGAGGCGCTGAATCCCGGCGACCCGGCCCCTGCCTTCACACTGGCGGGCAATGACTTGTCCGCGGTGACGCTCGGTGACACGAGCGGTGTGCGGGTGATCAACGTCGTGCCCTCTCTCGACACACCGGTCTGCGACCTCCAGATCAAGCGCTTTAACGAGGAAGCCGCTGGCTTGGGGGACGTCTCGGTCTACTGTGTGAGCTGCGACCTTCCGTTCGCCCAGAAGCGCTGGTGCGGCGCGGCCGAGGTCGACAAGGTGACCACCCTGTCGGACTACAAGGACGGCAACTTCGGGCTTGCTTGGGGCACTATGATCGATGCCCTCAAGATCCAGTCCCGTGCGGTGTTCGTGGTGAGCGAGCACAACACCATCGTCCACGCCGAGTACGTACCGGAAGTCACGGACCATCCGGACTACGATGCTGCCCTCGCAGCAGCCCGCGGCGCGGTCTAGACGGCCCTCCCCAAGGCTTCGCCCCCGGTGCACGGGTATTGTGTTCCGGCCATAGTCGCTGTCCCCGCACGGGTGAGGGTGGCCGGCCCGGCTTCGCAGCCGTCCTGAACCGGCGCAAGAGTCAGCAGCTCGAGCGGCGGATTCCGCCAGGCAGGGACTCGCGGAAGAACCGCAGCCAGTTTCCGCTAAAGACTTGGTTCACTTGCGAATCGCTATACCCGTGTTGAATCAGAACTTCTGCAATCTGGTGGAGGTCGGCGATAGTCTTGAGGCCGAGCGGGGTCTGCTCGGTTCCGAATCCTCCGTCAAGGTCGCTGCCTATCGCGACGTGGTCGGTATCACCGGCGATCGAGCAGATGTGGTCGATGTGCGCGACCACTGATTCGAAAGACGCCCGCCGGCGCTGGCTGTCTCCCCTGACATACCCGGGCACGAGCATCCACTCGTCCATCACCACGCCGATCACTCCACCGCGATCCACAACAGCGGCTATCTGCTGGTCGCTGATCTGGCGATCATGCTCAACCAGTGCGCGGCAGTTGCCGTGGCTGATGAAGACGGCCCCTTCAAAAAGATCGAGCGCCTCCGCAAACGCGAGGTCGGCAGTGTGCACCAGATCCAAGACGAGCCCCAGCTCGCCAAACTCACCAAGCAGTTCCCTGCCCTTGGCCGTTAACGGGCCGTCTCCACCCGTGCCCATCGCATACGCGCTTGGCCCGTAGTGGGCCAGGCAGGCCGTGCGGAGCCCCTGCTGGAACCACCAGCGAGCTTGCCAGGGCTCGACGATTGGGTCACATCCCTCCATGCTCAGAATCAGTCCCAATGGAGCATCGTTCTCGGCCCAGAGTCGCTCTAGCTCGTCAGCGGAGCCGATCAGCCGAACGTGCCCTTGCTGCTCCAAGAGGCGGTAGTAAGCCAATTGCCCTTGCGCAGCCGCACAGGCGATAGTCTGGTTGGCGAAGTCGAGGTCCTCGCGCAGGATGACCTGTCCGTGGCTGCGGTCGCCGATTTCTCCTAGGTTGGCATCGAGTTCGGGCAGATCCTCCGGGAACGAGCGGCACAGCAGAGTCCCGAGACACACGCGCACGTTCGCGCGGCGCATCTCCGGAAGGCTCACGGTGCAGTTTCCACGGGAGCTCCCGGTCATGCCGGACTCCGCTTCGCGCATCCGCTCCAACTCCAAGAGCTGGTCGCGGTCGTATGAGAGGGCGTTCCAGGCTATGTCCAAGTGGGCGTCGATGATCGGTCGCATGGTCGGGGTCACATCACCTTGGGAATCGAATTCCACCAAGAAGTCAAAGCTGCTTTGAGCCTTGCCGCCACCTCTGCATGGCTTGCGGCCACGTTCGCTGTTTCGTCGAACCCTTCGCGGAAGTCGTACAGCTCCAGATTCCCTCCGTCGGGATTCATCAGCAGCTTCCAGTTCCCGTCCCTCACCGCCAGGGCCGGGCTGCGGTCCGACTCCAAGCCTGGGCGCAAATAGCTTGGCTCCCTGCCGTACTCCCAGAAGATCGCCCGCTCTCGCAAGGGCTCTTCTCCCTGAAACGCACGGCTCATGTCAACCCCGTTAAACTCAGCATCCGGTACCGGGATTCCCGCCAGCTGACAGAACGTGGGGAACAGGTCCACGGCAGTGACGACGGTCTTGGAGTTCGTCACGCCAGAGGGGGCCTTGGCCGACCAGCGGACGATCAGAGGCTCGCGGATGCCTCCCTCGTAGAGGCTCCACTTGCGCCCGCGCAGTCCGTTCGTCTTGCCCGGAGGATCGTAACCCTCGTCGTAGTATCTCTTCCATGCGGTAGGGCCGTTGTCGCTGGCCAGCACTAGGATGGTGTCTTCTTCCAGCCCAAGACCGTCGACCTCGCGGAAGAGCCGCCCTAATTGGCGATCCATCTCGTCGATCACCGCAAAGTATTGCTGCCTGTACGGATTCGCGGCAAACTTCGCGAACTTGGCGAGCAGTTCCGGCTTCGGAAAGAAGCGGTCATGGACGTCGTTGAGCCAGACATGGAGATAGAACGAACGGTCCTTGTTCCTGCGGATGAAGTCAATTGCGCGATCGACGTAAATCTCGGTCATCTCGTGCTTGGGCACATCGCGGATTTCGCCTTGGCCAAGCTCCTTGCTCTGCTCTGACAGGCCGCCAGGGGGCAGGATGCGATCCCCGAGTCCCTCGAACGACACAAGGGATTCCTCGAAGCCGTAGGCCTTTGGCAGCGGTGCATCGTCGACGTCGCGCCCCCCGCCCATGTGCCACTTCCCGAAATGCGCGGTGGCGTAGCCCGCATCCTGGAAAGTCCGGGCAATCGCGGGAACTGCCGGATCCAGGAAGTCTCGCATGCCGCGCTCCCGGTTGCGCTTGCGGGAGTTGAGATACGAATGAATCAGGTGCCGCGCCGGGTACTGGCCCGTCGTGATTCCGACCCTTGATGGCGAGCAGATCGGCGAGGCGACGTAGAACTGCTCGAATCTGATGCCCTCAGCGGCCAAGCGATCGATGTTGGGGGTGGAGACGTCGGTATTGCCGTAGCAACTCAAGTCACCGTATCCCATGTCGTCAATGAAGACGAAGACAAAATTAGGCCGGTCCGCAGCGAGAGCCACGAGCCCAGTGCCGAGCAGGGCGAGCAGAATCCGATAGAGCATGGAAGTCGACCCGGCCGCTCGTCAGGGCGGCCCGATGGTCTCCGCATGATACCCCGCCCTACCCCTCCGGGCGCGAACTCGGGTCGCTACCCGTTTGCTCGCACTAGGGCCTAGCGTCGACCACAACCACGCGCTCCACCCGGCCGACCGAAGGTGGGAGTGCTCGACAGCGTGCTCACGCTGCACCCTGTCGTTCCGGGCAAGTGGCTCGGGCGCTAGAGGCGGAGAATCGCCGTACGGTGTCGATGTGTGCAAGCGGGCGCAATGAGGCGTTTCCGGCAGCGCTGTCTGAAGTCTCGGAATTCCCGCAGTCAGCGTGCGCTCCAAATCCTCAGTGATGTGTGGCGAGCAATGTAGCTGAAATCCCGATCGCAGGTCAGCATGACCAGGTCATGCCGGATGCAGATTTGGGCTAGCAGTGCGTCGATGGTTCCTACCTGAATGCCACTGCGACGGCATTGGTTGCGAATTCTCGCCGCTTCGATGTGATCGTCGCGAGCCGGCATGACCAGAAAAATATCGGCAAAGCGATCGATGATCTGCTCCCCGTCACGTGGCCCAGACCACCCCTGCAGCAACTCTTGAAGGACCAACCCAGTGGCACACACCGCCTCGCCACCCAAGAGCGCATCCCGCAGGTACCTTACTTCCGGGACTGCTGCTGGAGAATCGCGCCTGAACGCCAAAGACCATACGCTGGTGTCTACGAATAGGCTCACTCGCGGCTCCGTTCGCTCTTGTAGTCGTACTCACCGTCCGAATCAAGAGTTCCAAACAGGTCGAGCAGCCGCGCTTGGCTCCGGCGAGCAATGAACTCTCGTAACGCACGGTTGACCGTAGCCTTCTTGGTCCGTTCGCCTCCGACAGCGAGGGCTCGTTTTAGCAGGTCTGGATCGATGCCTAGGTTCGTTGCCATTGTGTAGATTATTACACAAGTTTCCACACAACACAGTCCGACGATATTCGGCAAGCCACGCCACGCGTCGGAACCGAGGCATGAACAAAATGCACGCAGCCGCGAGCCTACCCCATTCCAGAGCGGCGGCACTCGTCCTGCGCCCGCTAGGCCACTGCGGACATCGCACACAGGTACCCGACGGCTGCGGAGTGGCCGTTTCTGCGACTGAACCGGTCTGGAGTCTCCGCCTTGCGCAGCTGGTATCGTGCCTCGTCAGCCTGCCATAGCAGGGCATTGTCCTCTTTGGAGAACGCGTGCGCGACTGACTCTATCGAACGGTGCGTCATACAGCCGTGGTAGCCTCCTAGAGCAGATGCAACGACGCGCACTTTTCCTTGGAGTTGTTGGTGCCGCCACGACAGCCGCAGCCCCGGCCGGGCACTGGAAGAATCACTTCGCCCAACAACTCCGCGACGACTTTCTGGCGCACTGGAAGGTCGAGAAGCAATACTCGCTCGATGTGTTGGACGCCATGCCGCTGGAGCATTTCGACCTCAAGCCGACCCCAGACCAGCGAAGTTTCCTTGACCAGATCGGGCACTACGCACACGCAAACATCAACTATTTCAAGACTTTCGGGCTGCCGATCAGTCCACCCTCCGTGCCGGACGAAGAATCCCCACAGACCCTGCGCAACTATCTCGTTGCGTCATATGACTACGTGGCCGAGGTACTTGCGGCGATCACCGAGAAGGACTTCAGCCGACGTGATCTCGATTTTGGCCCAGTCGGACCGAAGACCCTGCACACAGCCCAAGATGTGTTCATGAGGGCCTACATGCACTCCGCCCACCATCGGGGCTCGGTGGTTGTGTATCTCAGGCTTGCCGGGGTAGAGCCGCCTCGATGGAGATTCTCGGCGCAGGGGGCTAGGTAGTCGCCGCACGATCGGCGACGCCGTCACACCCTCTCGCCCGCTCATCCAAAGAACGGAGCGGCGAATGGGCCGCTGGGACGGCATCCAATGGCGGGCCTCCGGAGGAAGGCGATTCGCTATTGGCTCGTCTACACTAGAGTCCCGACGCGCGGCACCGCGCCAGAGCTCCGCGCGCGCCATCCCAGGACACCATGAACCGCAGAAATTTGCTGACCGCTGCAGCTGCCACAGCCGCTTCCTACAGGAAGATCCTTGGCGCCAATGATCGCATCCAGCTCGGGATCATCGGCACTGGCAACCGCGGCGGCCAAGTCTGGAAGGAAGCTCTCGAACAGCCTGATGCGGATCCGGTTGCCGCGTGCGACGTCTACGAACCCCATCTGGAGAGTGCGCTGAGTGCCTCCAAGGGCCGGGCCAAGGCGTACAGGGACTTCCGCTCGCTCTTGGAGCACCGTCCGATGGACGCCGTGTTGATCGCCACACCGGATCACTGGCATGCGATTCAGACGATCATGGCGTGCCGGGCCGGGCTAGACGTGTACGTGGAGAAGCCGCTCTCCTTGATGGTTGAGGAGGGCCGCAAGATGGTCGATGCTGCCCGCCAGCACGACCGAGTCGTGCAGACCGGCAGCCAGCAGCGCTCGGGCCCGCACTACATCGAGGCGATCGAGATCGTTCGCTCCGGCGAGATCGGCGACGTTCACCACGTGGAAGCCGGAATGGAGCGAAATTCGATGCCGGGCTTCGGAACGCCGCAAGACGCCGAGCCGCCGGCCGACTTCAACTACGACATGTGGTTGGGACCGGCGCCGGCGCGACGGTACAACCCTCTGCGCGGCCACTACCACTTCCGCTGGTTCTGGGACCAGTCTGGCGGACAGATGACCAACTGGGGAGCCCACAACATCGATATCGCCCGCTGGGGCATGGGCGTCGAGTCCCCTACGTCCGTGATGGGCTGCGGCGGGCGATTCGCCATCAAGGACAACGGCGAGACGCCCGACATCCAAGAAGTGCTCTACGAGGTCGATCAGGGGATTCTGACCTGGTCTGTCCGAGAACTGAACGGCTCCCGCGGTTCATATCTCGTTTTTCACGGCACGAAGGCTGACCTAGACGTCGACCGTAGCGGTTACTCCTTGCGCGGCCAGAAGTGGCAGCGAAAGGATCCTGCAATGGCCAACGACCGCGAGTCAAGGCCGGAAAACGCCTCTCGCAGACTCACGGCTCAGCACATCCGCAACTTCCTCGACTGCGTCAAGAGTCGCGAGCGTCCCAATGCCGACGTGGAGATCGGCCATCGCACGGCGGTGTTCTGCCACTTGGGCAATATCGCTACCCGCCTCGGCCGGTCCTTGCAATGGGACGGGGCAAAGGAGCGGTTCGAAGCGGACGAGGAAGCGAATCGCTCGCTGTCCAAGCCCTACCGCAGTCCTTGGACGCTGGACATCTAACCGCACCCCAACAGGAAGCGTGCGCCGCCGCGGCCGATGGCCGCGTCTCTGCGCCGACTCAGCCCGGCCGCAGTTAGGGCGATTCGCTGCGTGCCCTTGCTTCCACCCGGCCGATCACGTCTCGAACGGCATCCACCACAACGCCGGGCCGGTCGTGCTGGATGAAGTGCCCGGCACCTTCCACGACCCGCCACTCGCTGTTGGTTGACAGTAGGCCCAGGTCCTCCTGCATGCGATGCCAGAAGTCGGCTCGCTGCCTTCCTTCGGTCAAGACCACGAGTGGCTTGTCGCCGAAGCGGACAGAACTGTCGGCAACCTGCCGCATGCTCTGGCGCAGGCGGTACATTTCCGTTGAGGCCGCGTGGAGGGTTCGATTGCTCATCAGTAGATCCTTCTCTAGCTGTCGCACCGAACTGTCTCGCGAATCGGGATCACCTGCCGGCACGGGTAGCAGCAACCGCGCAAATCCCAGCGGCCCCAGGACCTTCAGCACCCGCGCGATGCCCTCGATCTCCTCCAGATCCAACGTGCGATGAGCCTGATCCGAGTGCGAGGAATCCACCAAGACCACGCCCTCGAAGTCACTCGGGAAGCGAGTGGCATACAACTGCATCAACAGGCCCCCGAACGAATGGCCGACGAGAACATAAGGCGGTTTTATATCAGCGGCTTGCAGGAGCATTCTCAACTCTTGCACGATTGTGTCGGCAGTCCGCGGCGAACTGGCCGGCTCACTCCAGCCGTAGCCCGGTCGGTCGTAACTGCATACGCGCGTGAAGGCGGCGATCTCGGAGAATACCGACATCCACGCCAGCGAATTGCCAGGCAGGCCCGCCTCGAGGATCACAGTTGGGGAGCCCTCCCCGGCGCAGTGCACGTGAACCTGCCGGTCGTCCCACTCGACCAGCCTGCCGGGCGGAGGGTTGTCGCGAAGGCTGAGATGGGATAGCAGGGCTTGCATTCCCGCTGTCGCGGCGACGGTGACGACGACCGTCGCGCCTGTCCAGAGGACGATGCGCTTCAACCACTTCTTCACTAGATCCATTAGACGCCGACCGAGCCGAGCGAGTTTTGCTGTCAAGCTCGGCGATCGCTAACGAAGCGCCGACGCAATCGCATTCGGGCAACACTCGGCCAGACCACCCCGGCCAAGGCCGGAACTCGACTCAGGATGACGATCAGGATCGGGCCAGCAGCGATTCCTACGATGCGATCTTGTACAACGTGGAGTACGTTCTAATGAGCAGCCCGGAGTCAACGATCGCCGGCGTGGCCATGCACATCTCCCCTAGCTCGTTGGCTCCCAGCAGTTTGAATTCGGGTCCAGCTTCGACGACGAATGTGGTGCCAGCCTCGTCGAGACAGAACAGCTTGCCGTTGTAAGCCCATGGCGACGCCGTGAAGTTCATGGAATCACGCGATACACGCTGCTTGCCGTACATCTCTTCCCCGGTCTTCGCATCGTGGCAAGTAAGGAAACCCCGGTCGAAGAGCGTGTAGTAGTACCCCTTGTAGACCAAACCGGACGGGTGATACGGCCCGCCCTGCGGAATGCTCCAAGCGATGTACTCGTTCGACGTCACACCTTCCGGCAAAGTAATATCGCCAGACGCTCCGGGGCGGATCGCGTAGATCGGGCGCTCCGGGCTGCTCATATAGCCAGAGGTCACGTACAGCAGTCCGCCGGTAGAGAACGGCGTGGGGATGGCAAGTGTCGACAGACGGCTCAATTCCCACAGCACCTTCCCGTCAAGATCGTACGAGCGCAGCTTCTGGCGGCTCATTGAAATGATCTCGGTGCGCTCTGCGTGCTCCCAGATGTATGGAGTGGACCACCCGGTGCCCTCATCGCGCTCTACGCGCCAGATTTCCTGACCTGTCATCTTGTCCAAGGCAATCAAGTAAGACTGGTCCTCACTGTCGTTCGCAATGTACAGCCTTCCGCCGTGCAGCGCGGGCGATGACGCTGTACCGTAGCCCCAGCGAGTGCGCACCGGCGCCCACTCCTTCGACCAGAGCACCTTGCCGTTGTAGTCGAGACACCATGTCCCGAGATCGCCGACGTGCGCGTAAAGGCGTTCACCATCCGTAACGCAGGTCTCGGAAGCATACGAGTTCTTGCGGTGACGGCCAACTTTTGGCACACCTCGGTGCAGTTCGGTCTGCCACCGTTCCTTGCCGCTGCCAAGCTCTAGGCAGCGGGCCAGCCAGCGGTGCTCGTCGTCCGGTCTGGGGCTCTCTACAGCACCCTGATAGAAGCCGGCCTCTGGTGTAGCGGTCATGCTCGTCGCATGCGCGGAAGTCAGAAAGATCCGTTCTCCCCAAGTGATTGGTGACGACCAGCCGCTGCCGCCGATGGCGGCTTTCCACGCGACGTTCTCATTCGCGCTCCAAGTTTCTGGCAATCCCGTCTCGTTCGCTGGCACGCCGGTCGAATCCGGTCCGCGGAATTTCGACCAGTTGGCCGCCATTCCCGGCACCGCCAGCGGCGCTGACGCAACGGAAAGAAAGCTCCTTCGGCTCAGCATCTTTTTCCTCTCAGTCAGGCAGGGACCGTCGTCGCCCACATCCATCAAGTATGGTGCCCTCTACTGTAGCGCGAAGACCTCGAACGCAGTACTCCTTCGGAATCCCGGATACTCAGCGACCCTCGACACATGGAACGGTCTTCAGGTTAGAGGCAACGAAGGGACGCTGCGGTCGCGTCGAGAATGGCAGCGTCGTGCGGGCATGCGCAGAGAGCCGTTCCGATTCCTGCAAGACCCTTCGGTCTGGCGCTCCAAGGAGCGCGCTATAATTCCCGGTCTTGCTAGCAATTTCAATGCCGTCGCAGGTTGGATCCATCAAGACGATTAAGATTCGCGATGTTTGGCCGAAGGAAGATGCGGACTTCACACCATGGCTCAAGAGCAATATCGGAGAGCTTGACAAGGAACTCGGCCTGGGCCTGACAAATCCTAGAGACGAAGTCGGAGCCGGCGACTTCAGAATCGACCTTGTGGCCGATACAAACCTAGGAGAAGTCGTGATCGAGAATCAATTCGGTCGAAGCGATCACCGCCACCTCGGTCAGTTGGTCACTTACCTAGCAAACCGCGACGTTCAGCGAGCGATCTGGCTCGTTGAAGAAGGGAGGTCGGAGCACGTTAGGGCTGTTGAGATGTTGAACGAGCGAAGCCTGGGACAAATCTGGATGGTCAAGGTTCGCACGATCAAGATCGGCGAGTCGGCAGCCGCCCCGCTCTTCACGGTCATCGTCGAGCCCTCTGACGTCGAGGAACTTGCGGAACCAACTGTACTCACCGCCAGCCAAGTCAAGAAACGTGATTTCTTGGCCGCTGTGTATGCTCGGGCGAGAGAAGGAGGCATTGACTCGCCATTCAAGAATCTCTCGCCGAGCATCCACGGAATCCAGAGCACCCCCGCAAGGGGTCAGGGCCTGCTCTACCGAATTGCGGTCAATCGCGACGAGTCGCGTGTTGTGATCACAAACAGAAGCGGCAAGTGGCTCGGAGCGCTCTCTGCGTTGCTCAAGAGCCGAAAAGAGATCAATGACGCGTTCGACGAGGCCGGCCTTCCGGGGCAACTGGAATGGTCAGAGCAAATGACCGCCGGACGCTGGGCGATCCGCTACAAAGTTGACATCTCCTACCAAGGCGAACTGAGGGTCGAAGAGATGAATGAACTCAACCGGGCTGCGTCCGAGATGAAGCGAGTCTTCGACCCGTACGTCAAACAGCTCGATCCGCAACTCGAAGACTACAATTCAGATACCGACCAAGAGACCTGACACGAAAGGCGGCTTGGGCAGCCGTCACCCGTACCCAGGCCTCCACCGCTCGGTCGGAAGTGTCGGTACGATATTGCACGGACTACGAATAGCGAAAGGGGACTTGCCGTGCGTTACCGCATTCTTGCCACGATTCTGTTCACCTCGTTGGCTGCCAGCCCGCTGCAGGCGGCCGAGCCGCTTGTTTGGGATCTGTGGCCCGGAACTCCGCCCGGCGATGTCGGCGAGATTGGCCCGGAACACGACACCACTACGGCTGAAGGGCGCATGGTGGCTGGACGCCGCGTCATCCGCTTGACCAATGTGTCCAAGCCGCTGCTCTCGATCTATCGGCCAGCACGCGAGCTCGACACCGGAACAGCCGTAATCATCGCTCCTGGGGGCGGTCACAGAATCCTTGCCTACGACCTAGAGGGAACTGAGGTTGCCGCCTGGCTGAATTCGATCGGTGTGACGGGAATACTGCTCAAGTATCGCGTGCCCGGCCGCGACCCGAACAAGCGCTGGCTCGCGGCCGCACAGGACGGACAGCGAGCCGTCAGCGTGGTCCGAGGCAGGGCTGAAGAGATCGGAATTGACCCCGGCAAGATTGGGATCATCGGATTTTCTGCCGGCGGCACGCCCGTGCGCTACTCGGCGCTGCTTCGCGAACGGTTATACGAGCCGGTGGACGAGTACGACAGCGTGCCCTTCCGACCGGACTTCGCAGCTCCGATTTACTCCGGCGGCGTGCCCGAAGGGGCGACTGTCGAAGAAGATTGCCCGCCGTTCTTCATGGTGATCGCACACGACGACCAAGACCGATCAATCGCTGTCGCCGAGTTGTATGTTGCCCTCAAGAAGGCAGGAGTCTCCGCAGAGCTGCACATCTACGAGAGCGGTGGCCATGGATACGGCTTGCGCCCCACCGAACTGCCAGTGACGCTCTGGCCGGAGCGCATGGAAGAGTGGATGCGCAGACTCCACTTCCTGATGCCGCGGTCTCCTGCTCGGTAATCGCCGCTCACTGACGGCCCCCCAGCAGATAGCCCTTTCGTCATCTCGGCATTCAGATCGTCATTCCTGCGGAAATCGCCTGGCACGTCGGCCAAAGCGGTTGTCGCCGGGCAGTCTGGGCTTGGCGCGGTCGGCGTCGATGGCAGCAACCACGCGCTGCTCCGCTAGGACGAGTTGTGGATCGCAGCAGTGTAATGTCTTGATGCCTATAGAAGTCATGACATTATGAAATCACCGCCGCGCGGGATGACGGCACGCGATGCGCACAACAGTCACCATTGAAGACGCCCTCGCTAAGGAGCTGAAGGAAATAGTTCGCCGGTCAGGCAGGTCGTTCAAGCAGGTCGTGAACGACGCCCTTCGCGCGGGCATCCGTGACGGGCACATTGCGAAGGCTCCGAGGCGGTATCGCTTGATCCCGCAGTCGATGGGGGATGTCGATGGCCGGTTCAACCTCGACAAGGCACTGCTGTTGGGAAATCGTCTCGAGGGCGAGGAACTCGCACACAAGCGCATGCTCGGGAAATGATCTTGGTTGACGCAAGCCTGCTCATATACGCCGTGAACAGGGACGCGATCCATCACGAAGCCTCACGCAAATAGCTCCAAGGGACGCTCGGTGGCAGCATTCAGGTCTGCCTGCCTTGGATCTGCATACTCGCGTTCGAATGAGTCACGACCGCCCGCGGATCTTTCCAGTTCCGCCTGTGGCCATGCCTGGCCCAACAGCCTCCAGAAAGTCTGCGTCAACTAGCACGCCGGGGACGCGATCGAACTCCGCACCGGACTCGCGCTCGAATCGGAAGAGCGCCGCTGTTGGGTGATTTCAGGTTCGATTTACTAGACCAATCACCGTCAAGAATCGTCGGGCCTGAGCGACAACAGCTATCGAGCTGGCATATTCGCTCCAACCGACCTCAGATACTCGAGCAACAACTGCTCCAACTCGGCCGTCTTCTCGGGCATCTCAGCACTGAGATCGTTCCGCTCGCCCAGATCGCTGGATAGATCGAACAACTGCTTCCCCGCCGGCTGCCGAGGGCTCGCGTACTTGAGCAGGAGCTTGAAGTCGCCGAGTCGAATCGCGGACGCCGGAAAGGCGCGGTGTAGCGGGCGGTGGAAAACAAGGCCGCCGAAGCCCCGCTCGACTCGACCCTTTCCCTCGTTCTCAAGCACCGTTCGGAAACTACCGCCGTCGACCTCAGCAGGCAACGGCTCCCGTCCTCCTGCCAGGTCATACAGCGTGGGCAAGAGGTCGTACCCCGTGACGGGCACGTGTGACACGGAGTTTGGCTCGACACCCGGACCGGCCACTAAGAACGGCACCCGGACGCCGCCCTCGTAGAGCGTGTGCTTCGCGCCGTTCAACGGTCGGTTCGGCGCAGACAACGAATCGGTCGCTCCAGGAATCGTACCCCGCCCACCGTTGTCGGCCATGAAGATCACATACGTGCTGTCGTCAATGCCGAGCCGCTCCAAAGCATCGAGCAGCCGTCCTATCGATTCATCCAGGTCAAAGAGCATGCCCGCGAAGGCATGCGTAACAGCACGGTCCGGAGTGCCCTTGGCTTCAAACATCTCGAGTGACTCTTGGCGGCTCTGCACTTGCAGGTGGGTGGCATAGTGGCTGATCTGGACGTAGAACGGATGCCTGCCCGTCTGGCTCTCGATGAAACTGACCGCCCGGTCCGTGATAGCGAAAGCAAGCTTGGGGTCATCCTTCACCACGCTGCGCCCGCGCTCTTCGAAGGGAGTCGGCATGCCGCCGGTGCGGTTGGTCGTCCAGCCGTCGCTCTGGTCAAAGCCGACCTCCTCAGGGCTGGCACCCATTTCAGAGCCGAACTTGCCAAAGTGGGCGGTGCGGTAACTCGGATCGGCCCGTCTGAGCGCCTCTGGGAGAGTCAGGCGCCCACTCCAGTCGAACTCTGACTTGAATTCCGTGCCGCGCTGACGCGCCGGCGTCATCCCGCAAAAGATGCTGCGCCGCGTAGGAGTGCATAACGGTGCCGGCGAGTAGCCGCTCGTGAACCGCATTCCACGTTGGGCCAGACGCGCCATGTTGGGCGTGACGAGATACGACGAAGCAGCGTCGTGAACCTCTGGGGCCATAGCGAACGAGAGCTGGCTCCAGCCTTGGTCGTCGCTCAATATGAAGACGAAATTCGGCTTGTCCTGTCCCGGCGCCAACGCCACCGTCATGCTGGCGAACAGTGCGAATCGGGTGAGTTTCTTTGCGAATTGCTTGGTAGACATCGTGCTCGCGCCATCGTACCAACTGGCCCGTGGCTGGTTGGCCCCCTCAATGCCGGGCGACGGCTACGTCATCCGCCGAAAGCGGTGGAAAGCTGCTGATAGAAGGCGATTCCAGAAATGCCCAAGAAGAAGATGAAGCAAGCAACTTGGCTCACTTGCATGATCATCGGCGGGCGGAGCGGCTCGGGCAACAACTTGCGATTGACGTAGAGTGCGTGCAGCGCGGTCGCGCTCAATCCGAGGTTGCGCAACCCGCCGGTGACGATCGCGAGGAATAGCGGGTCTGGCGTGAGCCGCAAGGCGATCAAGCCCCACAAGAAGTACAGCCCCATGATCGTGTAGTAGATCAACTTCACTTGGTTGCCGCGCAAGTGGCGCACGTGCCTGCTGCCCGTCCAGATCACTTCCGTCCAGCGCCGCACGATGTTGTCAATGTCGGAGAGCTGGCCGGGCGATAGGACGATGAACCCGCACAGCAGTGTCAGAAACCAGAACACCTCGCCAGAGCTGTCAGCAATACCGCGAGCGGTCATCGCTGCCGCCGCGTGCCCTTCGACCTCGGTGCCGGCGATGTACTCGAGGGAGAGCATCGAAGGCAGCGCCATTCCGATCAGGCAGGCCCCAAACCATATGCCCAACTGGTCCCTGAGCAGGTGGCGCATCCATCCCTTCCAGCGCTTGAGTGACTCTTCGCTGATGGGGAAGACCTTGCCCACGTGGGCGAGTTCTACCTTCTTGCCGCCGATCATGCTGGGAATCGCGCCGACCAGCGGCCCCATGCCCCAGCCCTTGTCCCTGGCGTAGTTCGAGAAGCTCGTGTTCGTGATTCCGCCCATGCCGGCAATTGCCGCGAACGCGGCCAGGGTCGGCCAGTCAATCTCTTGGTCTGGCATCGAGCCGACCCTGAGAAATCCGGTGAACACAGCCACCCACGTATCCCAGCTCACCAAGAACAGGCACACGAAGCCCAGGTAGCCGAGAACGAGGAAGATCTTGGTCACCATGACCTTCTCGACAGTGTTGTAGACCTTGCCGCCGAAGATCAGGGGCAGGAACGCAGCTGAGAATACGCCGTAAGACACCCAGCGCAAGATGTCG
>JAJDZN010000049.1 GCA_022824585.1 Bryobacterales bacterium
ATTCCTGCTGGGCGGGGCGGCCGGGGGCGTTGCGTTCGGGATCCTTGGCGATCGGGTAGGTCGGGTAAAGGCCTTGATCCTGACGATTGCCACGTATTCGGCGTTCACGTTCGTATCCGCTTTCTCCACCGAATGGTGGCACTTGGTCGGCTTCCGTTTCCTGGTTGCCATGGGTGTCGGCGGGGAATGGGCTGTCGCCGCGTCGCTGGTTGCGGAAGTGTTCCCGAAAAAAGCCCGCGCATGGTCGCTGGCGATCTTCCACGCCTCCAGCGTCTTCGGAACCTGGCTTGCCGTCGCGGTCGGGGCGTTTATCGTTGCCGGCCGGGAATTCGAGATGTCCTACTTGGGCTTGGGATCTGTCGCGAGCTGGCGGGTCGGTTTTGCCGCCGGGGCGCTTCCGGCCCTTCTGATCTTGGTCATCCGATGGAAGCTGCGGGGAGAGACAGAAGCTTGGAGCAAGTCGCGGCTGGCCAATAGGAATCGGGCTGGCAGAGCGCTGGAATTGTTCCGCTCGGACCTGCGCCGGAGGACGCTCGTCGGAATCTCCCTCGCCGCCATCGGGCTGTCAACGTTCTGGGGGGTCCATATCTACGGGAAGGACCTGCTCAGGGCCGAGGCCGAGAAGCGCATCGACGCAGCGGCACTCTCCGACAGTGCGAGCGTAGCCTCGGACGATGATCGTTTCGCTCGCCTCAAGCGCTGGGAAATGCTGGGAATGCTCTTGGCTTCGACCGGCGGCGCTGCCGGCCTGCTCTCCTTCGGTGCGTTTGCAGAATGGGTCGGCCGCCGGAAGGCGTTCGCGCTGTATCACTTGGCTGGCTTGGCGGCTGCACTGGCCTTGTTCCAGTGGATCTCGACTCCCACCGCCCTGCTGGTTGCGCTTCCGATATTCGGCTTCTTCACGCTCGGAATGCACGCTGGGTATGCGGTGTATTTCCCGGAACTGTTTCCGACGCGCGTACGCAGCACTGGGGCGGGTCTGTGCTTCAACGTCGCTCGAATCCTCGCAGCGCCCGTGCTGTTCATTTCAGGCTGGCTCCAGCGGGATGGCGGCATGACACTCCGTGGTGCTGCGTCGCTGCTGAGCTTGCTGTTCCTTGCGGGCGCGGCTGTCATCGCGGCCGGACCCGAGACGAAGGATGCTGACCTGCCGGAATAGGGACGGCGCGGATACGGACCGCGCAGATTTGGAAGGATGGCGTTAGGGAAAGCCGCGCAGTCTTTCAAGCACAATACACGGCAGGCCGGGCGAGCGGCGAAGTGGCCCCGGGCGGCGTGTTGGAAATCTCGCGAGGGTCATGACGAAAAGCCGCCGCGAGTAAGCCGAGGCTCGAGTTACTCGGTAGCGTGATTCTTCGAGCGGGCAGGTCCCGCGAAAGGCTGACGCTCGTCGATTCGGAGCAAACGGGCCCGATTCGCGCTGGGCTCGTCACGCTACTGCCCGCGGCGATCCCGGGTGACGGCTGGTGCCTCGCGCGGCTACGGCCGGGCGACGGTTGTCACCGCGACTTGCGTGTCAGGATTCAGGTCCCGATCGGGGTCGACAAGATGGCCAGCCGGGAAGGTGACGGAGACGGCCGGGTCGGCCGTGCCGAGGCAGAGAAGGTGGTTGTTGTCACTGTCGCCGAGTTCCGCGAGCGCCGCCGAGGCGGTCTCGTCGCGCGTGCCGTCGGGACGCTCCACTGTGACGCGATAGAGCGCCCGCTCGGCGTCGCCGGGGTCGTCGCCGTTCGGCAGCCGGACTCCGCCAGCCCAGAGTTCCGGGCGTGCACGAAATGCAAGCCTCGCCCAGCCTCAATCAGGCCAGTTGTTGAAGCGGCGAGCGGTCGCCTTTCCGAAGAAGACACGGTCGCAGAAGTCAAATAGCGCCAACCAATCCTCCTCCAACTGTCCGTGTCCTCCCGGCCGCCAATGAACGGCTTGGTTTTCTGGCACGCCCAACAGCTCGAAGATTGTCTGGGCGGCCTCGAAGGTCTTGCGGGTCCCGACCGGGTTTGCTAACCGGTCGTGGGCACCTTGGGTGTTCAGCAGGGGACGGGGGGCGATCAGTGCTTTGGCTGTGTGGCTGCCGAAGGGCAGCCGGTCATCCCTGCCCACGAACTCCTTCAGCCGCGGCGTGAACCAATGCGGCTGCGACGAGGTCATGTCCTCGATGTCCTGATGCCGACCCCTCGGAGTGAAGAAGCGCCAGCTTCCCGTGCCTCCCGAGCCCGAAGCGGAAGGCACGCTGACCGCGATCCGCTCGTCGTAGATGGAGGCGCACACGGCAGTCTTGCCCCCGCGGCTGTGACCAGTCGCAACGATGCGCTCAGAGTCCACCCAGTCCTGCCCGGCCAAGTAGTCGATGAGGGGTTGGTAAAACCAAGCCCAAGCCGCGATCACACCCCAGTCATACTCGTGCTCGGGGTAGAGGGGAAAGACCCCGCTCGACCGACTGCCCTCGCGGTCGGCCGCAACATCCTCGCGATTGAATTTGACCACCGCATATCCGCGTCCTACCGCTTCCCGGAAAACCCAGGCGTCGAGCGCGTCGCGGCCCGCGTCCCGGTATTGCTCCTGCTTCCGTGGATCCTCGATCTCGGCAAGATCAAAAACGAAGCTGTCGTTTTTCACGACAACCGGCGAGCGGCCCACGCCAGCCGGACGCACTAAGCCGACACGCACGCTGACGGAGCGGCCGTTGCGAGTCAGACTGAGCCGGAAACGCTCCTGCCACGCCGCGCCCTCTTGCACGGGCCTGCGTTCGAAGTCGCCAATTTCGAACGACGCGGGCTTTGGAGGCATGCGGCCGTACTGGTAGTAGGCCATCATCTCCTTCAGGCGGCTGCGCCCTGCGATCCAGCGTTCGGCCGATCCGTTGGCCGAAAGCTCGACAAGCCCGCGATTCGGACGGAGCGCAACCGGTGGGAGGAATGGCTCGAGCCAAGCTCCGTTAAGCATCACGCGCGACACCCGCCGCAACGCGGACACATCTGCGAGCGGGTCCCCATCCAACAAGACCAAATCCGCCGCCTTGCCCGCCTCTACGGTGCCGAGCCGATCCTGGGCGCCGAAGAATCGGGCGGCTGCGCCCGTCGCCGCGGACAACGCTTGGGCCGGGGACAGCCCCGCCTCCACCAGCAGCTCGAGCTCGCGCCAGATCGCCTCGGGCGTCGGGCCGTGGGACGAGGCTACGATTGGCACGCCCGCCCGCGCGGCGATCGCGGTGAACTGCTTCATCTTGGCGAATCCGGCACGCATTTCTCCCGTGACGCCCTCGCCGCTGGGTCGAACCTCGAACGTTTGCAGGGTGGGAGTGAGGAACACGCCGCGCTCGAGCATCAAATCGACCAACTCGTCCACCTTCGGGTTGTCGTCCAGGCTGAGTCGGCTCCACAGCCAGTAGCGGCCGTCTCTGCGGAATGCGTTGTCCGCGCGCACGCCGCGCTCGAACTCCAGCGCGTCGGCTTCGTCCGCCAGGGCGGTACCCAACGACGTCACGTGCTCGATGCCGTCAAGACCGGCCCGGATCGCAGCGTCGGCACGCACCAACTCCAAATGCGCCGTCACCGGGATTCCGAGCCTGTCGGATTCCTCGCAGACGGCTCGGATCAATTCCAGCGGAAGCCGAAAGTAGATCTTGATCGCCGAGGCACCGTCAGCATGGAGGTCCCTGACGAGTTCGCGAGCCTCTGAGCTTGATTGGAGATTGACAGCGTTTCGCGGGTACGCGTGCGGCTCTTGGTCGAAATGGGGCCCGGTCAGGAATGCCCGCGGCATCGGCCTCGCCGGATCGAGCAGATGCTCGTAGGCGGGGATTGGCCGGCCGGGATCCCGGAACGACGTGAAGCCTGCAGCCAGAAGACGCGTCACCCGTTCGGGACGGCTGGTGTGAAAATGCGCATCCAGCATGCCCGGCAGCAGGAACTTTCCCGACGCATCAACCCGATGCGCTGCGGCGGGGATCTTCACATCGTCGCGCTCCCCAACAGCAGCGATTCGCCCTGCCGTTACAACCACAGTGGTGTCGGGCAGTGGATGGCCGCCCCGGCCACCAAGCAAGGTCGCGCCCACGATGGCGACCACACGCCCGCTATCCGGCTGCGCCGGAGGATTGGCTTCCTGCAGGCCTGACCAGATCGGATCCGCACCGGCCACGACTTTCAGCGCGAACAGAAATCCAAGTGCGAGTCGCACGACGCCAGTATACGGCCGCCGGGGCTGGCCCGCGTCCGGCCAAGGCGAGCTGCGAACTGGTGCTGCTTTGGCAAGATTCAGGCGCTCGCTGCCGGGGACGCTTCGGCTCGAGGTGGTAGACGATGAGAAATGGCGGATGGATCAGCTCCCGTAGGAGCGGCCGATCGAGCTCGGGCACAATCCGGCCCATTTCTGGATGGACGCGCAGCGCTTCGATGCGCGCGATGATTGCCTGAACAAATCGGTCTCCGCCATCAGGTACCCCTTGGTCGGCATACCAGCTTCTGACGGCTTGAAGATCCCCTGTCGCCGATTTAGCGAACCGAATCGCGACCTTGTGCATCCGGCTACTTGAGGCCGAGCCGCGATTTGGCAGTAGCCAGGGCTATTTCCTGGCCGGACTCCAAGTCCGCCAGCCCAGCGACCACGGCACGCATGAAGGCCCTCTCTTCCTCGGACGTTTCATAATCGACGAGGGATTGAACTACTGCAACCCCGCGTCCGCAACTCGTAACGAGCACGGGACGGTGCTCTTCCGCCGCGCGCCTAACTACCCGGCCGGGATCGACTTTAAGGTCGGCTATGGGGACTACGTCCCCTGAGATTATCGTTCCCAAGCTATCGCACCTCAGTGAGTTGTTAGGTGGTCCGGTCATAGCCCTAGGCGGAGCTCCGCTTCATCACGGAAACTCTATAAGCTCATGTATCTGTTCCGACGACAGGTCGAAGGCGTGACCTCGCGATGGCACCGGTGCTCTAGCCAGTGAAAGCCGGCGCCTGGGTCTCCGCGGAGACACCTCCAAGACGATCCCTTCGATGCTCTCGAGAATCAGCTGGCGGGCCGAGCAGCCCCGCAATTTCGCAGCCTCGTGCAGCCTCCGGTGCAAGTCGCGGGGGATGTCAACGGTCGTGCGCAGGCTGTCCATCGAATACCTAGAATCGCGGTTCGACTCAAACAAGTCAACTTGCCAAACGAACTGACGAACCGCCGCTACCGGTCGCAGAAGTGTGCCGTGCATACCGTAGGGCCCGCGGTGGCGTTCCTTGAGCTGCCGGTCCATCAGAAAGCGCCGCAAGGCTCTTGGGGCACATGCGCTCCCGGCCGGCATTCGCACCACTGCGGGCTACTGTATTGATATAGCCTATGTCTAAGCGCGGCCTACGCGCTATTGGGTTTCTTGTGTGAAGCGTCTGGTCGCAGCGGTGCTCTTGGCGGTCAGTCCCCTGTCCGCGGGCAGCCCTGACTTCTTCGAGTCCAAGGTCCGTCCGCTCCTCGCGGCGAAGTGTCACTCCTGTCACTCGGATTCGGAGATGGGCGGCTTGCGCCTCGATTCCTTGGAGCGGGTCCTGCAGGGAGGCACCCGTGGCCCGGCCGTGGTTCCCGGGGAACCGTCTTCGAGTCTCCTCCTCGCCGCCGTGCGTCGCACGCACGGCGAGCTCAAGATGCCACCCACGGATGTGCTGTCAGAGCCGGAAATCGCCGTGCTGGAAGAGTGGATTGCGGGCGGGGCGGAGTGGCCCGCGACGGACAGTTCTGTTGTCGCTGCATCCCAGCTCTCGCCCGAGGCGCGAGACTTCTGGGCATTCAAGGCGGTCGCAACGCCAGAAGTGCCAGGCGGCGACCCTGCCAAGGCGCTCGACGGGTATGTCGGCGAAGGTCTCCTCAAAGCCGGGCTGGAACCAGCCCCGCCGGCTGACAAGGCGACATTGATCCGACGTCTGAGCTTCGACTTGCTCGGCCTTCCGCCGACGCCCGAGGAAACAGCTGCGTTTGTGGCGGACAACTCGGCCGACGCCTACGAACGGCTGGTAGACCGCCTGCTCGGATCACCCCACTACGGGGAGCGCCTGGCGAGGCACTGGCTCGATCTGGCCCGCTATGCAGACGGGCAGTCGGCCGCTTATGCGGATACGCCGCTGCCGAACGCCTGGCGGTACCGGGACTGGGTGATCAACGCGTTCAACCGTGATCTTCCGTACGACCGGTTCGTCGTGTTGCAACTCGCTGCCGACCTTCTGCCGGAGGCCGAAGGGGGCGAGGATCTCGCGGCACTGGGATTCCATGCCTTGAGGGACCGCGACGACGACCGCGTCGATGTGACGGGAAGGACTTTCCTGGGCCTCACGATCGGCTGTGCGCAATGCCACGATCACAAGTTCGATCCGATCCCCCAGACCGATTTCTACGCGATGCAGGGCGTGTTCAGCAGCACACAGGATCATCGCTATCCCCTGGCGCCAGCGGAAGAGGTGGAAGCCTACGATGCCGCGAACAAGAGAGTCCAGGAACAGAAGCTCGCCATCGACCTGTTCTTGGAGAAGGAACGCGACCAGCTGATCGATGTCTTGATGAAGCGCACGGCCGACTTCCTGGTCGCCAGTTACAGGGTGGCCTATCGAGGGGGGAACCCCCAGCAGGTAGCCGCTGAAGCCGGGCTCGACCGAGAGACCCTCGATCGCTGGCTGGCGTACTTGAAGGCCCGTCCGCATGAGCATCCTTACCTGGACGATTGGTACGCACTGATGGACCGGGGAGCCTCGCCGGACGAGGCCCGGAAGGCAGCGTCGGACTTCCAGCAGCAGCTGGTCTCGATCCACCTCGAGAAGCAAGCCGTGGACGACAGGAACTACGTCAAGCTCGGAGGGGCCGACGGCGCCCGGACGCAGCGTACGCTGCTCAACACTAACCTCGAATTCATCGAGCCGGTGCGCTACTACCTGTGGCGAGACATGACCGCTCCGCCCGCGAAGAAGCGGGGATTGCCCTTCGTGGGGGGCGTCTATCACTACGGCCCGGATCAGATCGAGCGATTCCTCGGCGGGGTGTGGCTAGACCATCTCAAGGCCCAGAAAGCCGAGCTTGCGCGGCTCAAGCAAGCGGTCCCGGCACCGTACCCGTTTCTCCACGCCTACCGCGACGCGAAGAATCCGAAGGACGCCCGGCTCGCAATCCGCGGCGACAGAAAGAACCTCGGCCCGGCCGTGCCGCGGCGTTTTCTCTCTGTCCTGAGCGGAGACCCTCCCGACCTGTTCCAGCAGGGCAGCGGAAGGCTCGAACTGGCCCGCGCCATCGTGTCGCCCGAAAACCCGCTCACGGCCCGGGTCTTCGCTAACCGCCTGTGGCGGTGGCGTTTCGGCAGCGGTATCGTGACGACGCCCAGCAACTTCGGCCAGCTCGGGGAGCGCCCGACGCATCCGGAACTGCTGGACTGGCTGACGTCGGAGTTTGTCGACTCGGGGTGGTCGATCAAGCAACTCGACAAGACGATCCTCATGTCGGACGCCTATCGCCGGAGCTCTAGGGTTCTGGCCGCCAACTTCGAGGCGGATCCTGACAACAGGCTGCTTTGGCGTTTCAATCCTGTGCGACGCCTGGATGCCGAGACGTTGCGCGATGCGCTTCTGGCCGTGTCGGGCCGCATCGACCTCTCCCGCGGCGGGCCGCCGGAAGATCTGGCGGACGAGAATGTGCGGCGCACTCTGTACGGCAAGGTCGATCGGACGAATCCCGACCCGAGCCTCGCGCTCTTCGATTTCCCGGACTCGAAGGCCCACTCTCCCGAACGGGACGTGACGGTGGGGCCTCTGCAACGCCTCTACTACTTGAACAATCCGTTCTTCATCGAGCAGTCAAGCGCTCTCGCCGGGCGGCTGGCCGCGGATGCCGGGAGCGGGCCTGACGCCCGCATTCGGCGGGCGTATCAACTGCTGTTCAGCCGCCAGCCGGACAGTGCCGAACTCGCCGCCGGGCGCGAGTACTTGGGAACCGATACCTGGGAGCGCTACTGCCAGGTCCTGCTCGCGTCCAGCGAATTCCTGACGGTGAGGTGAGACCCATGCCGCTTTCTCGCAGAGACACGCTTCGAATCCTCGGTGCCGGTTTCGGCACCGTCGGCCTCGCGGACGGGCTGATGTCGGCGAGCGGGAGCGCCCCGCATTTCGCCCCGCGGGCGAAACGCGTCATTTTCCTCTATCTCAACGGCGGGCTGTCGCACGTCGACACGTTCGATCCGAAGCCGGCGCTGGCCAAGTTTGACGGGCAGCCGATGCCCGGGCCGAAGATCAAGACGGACAGGGCCTCCGGCGGGCTCATGAAGTCGCCGTTTGAGTTCCGGCCTTACGGCGAGAGCGGTCTCGAGGTTAGTGACATCTTCCCGCGGGTCGGCTCCTGCATCGACGACATCCTCGTGGTGCGGTCGATGTGGTCGGAGAGCGTCAACCACCTGCCCTCGATGCTGATGATGAACACCGGGCACGCCCTGCGCGGGGGTTCCCGGCCCTCGTTCGGCTCTTGGGTCGCATATGGGTTGGGCTCGGAGAACCGGAACCTTCCCGGGTTCGTCGTGCTGTGCCCCGGCACTCCGGTCGGCGCCGCGCGGAACTGGTCGTCCTCGTTCCTGCCGACCGAGTTCCAGGGCGCCCTGCTCCGCAACAACGCGCAGACGCCCGACAAGGTCATCCAGAACATCGCCAATGCAACCTACACGCGTGACGAGCAGCGCAGGCAGCTGGACCTGCTCGACCGGATCGACTCGTCCTTCGTGCAGCGGGTCGGCTTCGATCCGCGCCTGGAGTCAAACATCGAAGCCATGGAAACCGCGTTTCGGATGCAGTCCGAAGCGCCGGGCATCTTCGATCTCGGCAGCGAGCCCGCACACGTGCGCGAGCGCTACGGCGACGGGGAATTCGGCCGCGGGTGCCTGATGGCCTTGCGCCTGGCCGAAGCGGGCGTGCGGGTGGTCCAGGTCTATTACGGGGACGGGCAGCCTTGGGACAGCCACGACGACATCATGACCCAGAAGGATCACGCGGAGCGTTCCGATGGCCCGATCGCGTCGCTGATCGAGGACCTGAAGCTGCGCGGAATGCTCGACGAAACGCTGGTGATCGTTGGCAGCGAGTTCGGCCGGACGCCGATGATCCAGAATTCCGGGACGGAAAAGGTCGGGCGGGGCAGGGACCACAATCCTCCCGGCTACTCGATTCTGCTGGCTGGCGGCGGGATCCGCGGCGGGCAGGCCTACGGGGCCACGGACGACTTCGGCTACCAAGCGGCCGTGAACCCGGTCACGCCCCATGACCTTCACGCGACGGCGCTGCACCTGCTGGGCCTGGATCACACGAAGCTGACCTATCGGTACAGCGGCAGGGACTTCCGCCTGACCGACGTGCACGGCACGGTCGTTCAGGACTGGCTAGCGTAGGCTGTTCTCAGCAGTTTCCGCGGGCCCGATCGCGCGGTGCTGATTGGGCCGGATCTCTCGGCAGCCGCCTATACTACGGTTGCACCGAGAGAGGCAACGACACCAATGAGCGGACTGCTGGAAGTGATCCGGGATTCACGCACTGGCTTGACCAGGCGAGGACTGTTCCAGGGCGGGGGGCTGGCCGCCCTGCTCGGTGCCGGCGGAGGGGCCGGGAGTGCGAGCGCCGCCCTCGAGGTCGGCCCCGGACTCTACGAGTCGATCGGAGTCAAGCCGGTCATCAACTGCAAAGGCACCTTCACCATCATCAGCGGCTCCTTGGTCCTGCCCGAGGTCCGCCAGGCGATGGCCGAGGCTTCCAAGCACTTCGTGCACATCGACGAGCTGATGGACGCGGTGGGAGCGCGGATCGCCGAGATCACGGGAGCGGAGTCCGCGATCGTGACGACGGGCTGCGCGGCTGCGCTGGCTCATGCGACGGCCGGCGTCATCGCGGGAGGCGACCCGGAGAAGATCCAGCGCCTGCCTGACTTGGATGGACTGCCCAACGAGGTGATAGCGCCGGACTATTCCCGGAACGTTTACGATCACGCAATCCGCATGGTTGGAGCACGCATGATCACGGTGCGGAGTCTGGAGGAAATGGCGGCCGCGATCGGGCCGAGAACCGCGATGGTCATGGTCCTGGCCTCGCCCAGCGACACCGGCGAATTCGGCTTGGAGCCCATCGCCAGGCTGGCGCACGAGCACGGCGTCCCTGTTCTGGTGGATGCGGCGGCCGAAGGGCTGACGATTCCGAACATCCACCTCCAGCGAGGCGCCGATCTGGTGGCGTACAGCGGCGGGAAGGCCTTGCGCGGGCCGCAGAGCGCTGGCCTGCTGATGGGCCGCAAGGATCTGGTGCGGGCTGCGTGGACGAACTCTGCGCCACATCATGCCGCCGGCAGAGCAATGAAAGTCGGCAAGGAAGACGCCATGGGCATGCTCGCCGCAGTGGAGATGTGGGTGCGGCGCGATCACGACGCTGAGTGGAAGACGTGGATGGCGTGGCTGGAGGAAATCGCCCAAAGCGTGCAGCGGGTCGACGGCGTCACGACCGAGGTGCTGCAGCCGGCCGGGCTTTCGAACTACTCGCCGAGGCTCGAGATCAGCTGGGACGGGGACCGCCTCGGGCTCTACGGGACCGAGGTCGAGAAGGACCTTTGGAGACAGGATCCGCGGATCGTCCTTGCGCGCGGTTCGGGCACGCAGCGGGAAGGCGGCCGTTCGACCGTATCGGTGATGCCTTGGCAAATGTCTCCGGGCGACGCCGCCGTGGTTGCGGAAGCGCTGTACCGGAAGCTTGCGAACCCGCCCGCTCGTCCGCATTCGGATGCAGCCGAGGCCCCGTCCCAGGTTGCCGGTGCCTGGGATGTCCAGATCGACTTTGTCGGCTCCCCGGCTCGCCACTCCTTCTACATCGAGCAGTTCGCGGACAACCTCCGCGGCTCGCACCGGGGCGATCGAACCGGCGGTGACATGACTGGCTGGGTCGAAGGCGACCACGTGCACCTGTCGAGCCGGCACCGCTGGGAAGGCGCTGTCTTCGGGTTCTCCTTCGACGGCACGGTGCGAGGCGACCGGATCGAGGGCGAGGTCGACCTAGGCGAATACTTCACCACGGAGTTCTCTGCCGTTCGGCACGAATATGGCGGGCCGGCTCTCCCTTCACGGCCGCAAAAGAACATCTGAATCTCTGATGAGCGGCGCTGCTCGCATCGCTGTCGGCGGGATTCTGCACGAATCAAACACTTTCTGCACTCGGCTGACAGGCTTGGATGCATTCAGCGGTCGGGCGAATTGCCGAGGCGACGAAGTCGAAGCCGAGTTCGGCGACGCCGCTCACGAAGTAGGCGGATTCTTTGCCGGTGCCCGCGAGCAGGGGCTCGAACTTCTTCCCACGCTCGTCGCGCACGCGACACCTTCGGGAACGGTCGCAGACGAGGCGTTCGAAGCCCTGACTGGCGAGTTGATCGAACGGGTGCAAGGCGCGGGCCGGATCGACGGCCTGCTGCTGGCTCTGCACGGAGCGATGGTGGCACAGAGCCACCCCGACGCCGACTCCGAGATCCTGCGCAGGCTCCGGCGCGAGCTGGGAGCGGACCTGCCGATCGTCGTTACCCACGACGCTCACGCCAATGTCGCAGTCGAGGAAGTGGAGCTGTGTTCCGCTTTGGTGATTTACAAGGAAGTGCCGCACGTGGACCAGCGCGAGCGGGGGCGGCAGGCCGCTCGGATCATGGGAGGCATCGTGCGAGACGGCCTTCGGCCGGCGCAGGCGATCGAGAAGCCGCCAATGCTGTACAACATCCTGTTCCACGACACCAACAAGCCGCCGATGCTGCCGCTGGTGGCGGAACTGAAGCGCCTGGAACGCGAGGACAGCCGGATCCTGGCGGCGAGCGCCGCGGTGGGCTACCAGTATGCGGACGTGCCGCAAATGGGGCCGAGCATCGTGGTCGTGACGGATGGAGACCAGGGGTTCGCGCGCCAAGAATCGCGACGGCTTGCCGATCTGATGTGGGACCACCGGCAGCAGATGTCCATCGAGCTCCCGGAAGCCGCCGAAGCAGTGCAACGAGCCCGGCGGTCGGACCGGCTGCCGGCGGTACTGGTCGATCTCGGAGACAACATCGGTGGCGGATCGGCCGGGGACGGAACCGTCCTGCTGGCCGAGCTAGTTAGGCAGGGGGCCTCGGCGTTTGCCGTGGCGATCTACGATCCCGAGGCTGTGGAAGAGGCGTTTCGAGGCGGGGTAGGGGGCTCGTTCGATGCCGAGATCGGCGGCAAGAGCGACAGCCTGCATGGTGATCCGGTTCGGATACAGGGATGGGTGAAGCTGCTGTACGACGGAAAGTACGTCGAGACGGAGGCCAGACACGGTGGCATGCGCTACCTCGATCAGGGTCCGACCGCAGTCCTGCAAATCGGGAATTCGAGCGATCCAGACGCGAGCTTCGTGCTTCTCAACAGCAAGCGCCACCCGCCGTTCAGCTTGGGCCAGCTGACCAGCGCGGGGATCCAGCCGCGGCAGTTGCGAGTCATCGTGGTGAAGGCCGCAGTGGCCTTTCGTGCGGCGTACGGGCCTATTGCCGGCACGATCATTCCGGTTGACACAAGCGGCCTCACTGCAGTGAACCCGAGAAGGTTCACATACACCAGAGCGAGGCGTGGATTATTCGTCACTGGTCTCGCTCCCGGGCAGTAGCCAATGGTGTCAGGGCTGCGGGCCTGAGTATCCAAGTGCTCCCCGATACCGGCTTTTGGACGATGGCTATTGGGTGACTGAGGGGTTTGCGTTGCTGCCGGTGTGCAGTCCCGGAAAGCGCGATCCGCTACCATCTGACAGCGGTCGGCAGGAAATCAGGTTTTCTTGCGCGCATGTCAGACCTCGTTGCCAGATGACCCGGTTCGCCGCCCTTGCCTTCTCCGCTCTCGTTTGGCTGGCTCAGGCTGGCCCCGCGCAGGACGACTTGCACGCCTCGTCATTCGTGATGGACGCACATGTTCACGTGATGACGCGCTCGTTGCTGGAGGGGGTGGACATTGCCGACAGGGTCGCGGACGGGCACGTCGACCTGCCGCGCCTGGCGGAAGGCGGCCTCGACGCGGTCTTCTTTTCCGTCTATACCCCGGAAGCCTACTATCCGGCCCGCCACGAGGTGAAGAATACCTTTCGTGTCGTCTCTCTCGCTCTCGATCAAATCGACCGCAACAGCGACCGCATTGAGCTTGCCCTCGACGCGGAGGATATCCGACGAATCGTGGCATCAGGCAAGATCGCAGCCTTTCTCGACTTGGAGGGACCGTTTGACTTGGACGGTGACCTGAATGTCCTGAGGGCCCTGTACCGGCTGGGGCTGCGCTCCGCCCAGCTGACCGCGCACAACTTCACGAACGAGTTCGCGGACTCCTGCTGCGACATACCCAAGTGGGACGGGATCAACGAGCGGGGCCGGGAAGTCATCCGCGAGATGAACAGGCTGGGAATGCTGATCAACGTCGCGCACGGTTCGACCGAGACGATCCTCCAGACCGTGGAAGCAAGCGAGGACCCCGTCGTTTACACCCACGGGGGATTTCGCAGCATCATCGACATCGAACGCCTGATTTCCGACGAGGCTGCGAAGGCGGTCGCAGACAAGGGCGGTGTGATTGGCCTGCAGTTCGGGAACTCGTTCAACAACCCCGAGTACTTCAAGTGGAGGTTCGACGGCCCGCTTGTCGCCAACATCTCCACGCGGCTCGACCGCTTCCGCCAGATGTCGGTGGCCGAGATCGACGCGTCCGTAGCAGGTGGCCTTCCGTTCGTCACTGACCCCTCCTCCGTCCCCGAGCGCTATCGGATGGGCATCGACCAACTTGCCCGCAACATCGACTTCGGAGTGAGGCTGGTCGGCGAGGACCATATCGCCCTTGGCTCGGACTTCGACGGCGGACCCCTATTGGCCCGCGAAATGCAAGATGCGAGCGATTACGGCGAGGTCACGAAGGCGCTGGTCAGGCTTGGATACGGAGAGGGGAGGATCCGGAAGATCCTGGGCGGAAACCTGCTTCGATTGATCGAAGAAGTCACTGCGAAGTGAGCGGCTGGGCCACCGACGCCTACCAGTTGACTCGGACTTTTCTGCGGGGCCTCAAAGGTCCGACGTGTCCACTACGTACAGGTTGGTCCGGCCACTCTCCTCGCTGGTGTAGAGGAGTTTCGAGCCGTCGTGGTTCCACACCGGTCTTGGCTCGTTGAGGTACTGCCGTGGAGGGAACCAAATCCCCCAGTTACGAAACGGGAAGCGTTCGTCGGCGGGCTGCTCCGGCTTGGAGCCGAGCGGAATTGTCACGAGTTGGCTCATCGACCCGTCTTTGAGGTTGATCAGCGCCAGCCCGTTTCCCATCCTGCCTCCGTAACAGTCGGTGACAACCAAGTGCGGCTTGATCGGATGGTATGACGGGTGCCCTGCCGGCACGTGCTCTGCATCGAAGGCCTTGCGTGTCGTGCCCGTGCCGACATCGGCTTCCACCAGCCATTGCAGGTTGGTCCTAGAGTCGTGGCGGACGAACAGGACCGCCATGCTGTCCGGACGCCACGTTGGGTGGTGGAGGTTGTCGGCCAGCCAGCGAAAGGATCCGTCCCGAAGGCCGTACACGAAGATCTCCACCAGTCTCGGGAATGTCTCTTGCGTTCTGTGAATAATCATCAGCTTCTCGCCGTCCGGGCTGAAGCGCGTGTTCTGCAGCTGGGAAGCCTCGTCCTCGATTTCGAGGCGGTTGGGAGTCAGGTTCCGGGCCTCCGCCAGAGTAACGAGCTGCCTGTAGGACCCGCTCTGCAACTCCAGCACTCCTTGGTGCTCTGCATTCCCGCAAGACAGAAGGGTGCCGTCCGGGCTGAGGCGGTTGCAAGGGACCGGCGTGTCCACGCACTCGATCTCGCCACCGAGAGCCGGAACCCGAGCCATGCAGCGAGGGCCCGGCTCCAGGGACTGGAAGTAGACGAAGTTCCCCTCGGGACCCCATAGCTGATTCACACCCGTGTGATAGTGCCCGGTCAGGGGGCCCGCCAGCTCGCGCCGTGCCGTGCCGTCCGAGTTCATCACCACCAAGACGCCCGGATAGCGTCCCGTCGCAGTCAGTTTCTCGACGGATCGGTCGAACTGGAAGAACACGATTTCGTTCCCATCCGGAGACCAGGGCGACACGAAGTAGTAGTGGTGGGTCTCGTGATGCGGGCTCGCGTAGCGCAGGATCTGCCGACCTGTCACTGGATCGCGCAACTGCTCCGGCGACGGCTCTTGCTGAGCGGCTGTCTGGAAGGGAAAGGAAAGCGCGAGAAGCCCGAGTCGCGTGACCAAGAGTTTCATGCCTGAAGCATCATAGACCTGCGGCCAACTGTACGACTCCATAGTGGGACGGGAAACGGTCCTCTGGGGCCGTTGGTCGGCCCGAGAACTGGCCTAGTCGCGCCCCACGCCGGCGACCCGGCAGCCCGTCACAGTAGACGCAAAGACTTGGCGGTTTCCAAGTAAGGCATAGTCATACGTAGCATGAAGGTAGTGATTTCGTCGAAGGGGCAGATCGTCATTCCAGCCGAGTACCGCAATCAGGACAAGATCGAGCCCGGCCGAGCATTTGACATCGAACGTGTGCAGCGAGGGGAGTATCGCTTGGTAGCCGCCAGCCCTGATAACCAGGGCTTGGTGAACATACTGCTCGCGTGCCCTGTGAAAGGCTGGTTCGCGCCTATTGAATCGGAGTCTACCGACACGCTTGGATCACAATCATGAGGTGACTGGTCGACGCCAATGTGTTGTGCGAGGCGACTAGGCCGAACCCGCGTCCAGGGGTGATCGAGTGGTTGAGGCGCAACGAGAGCAACTTGGCGATCGATCCTGTGATTCTCGGGGAGGTACGCTTCGGTATCCTTCTGCTTCCGCCTGGAAACCGGCGCCGCGACCTCCAGCATTGGTTCGACGAGGTAATCGCGCACGTTCACTGCGTGCCGTGGGACGCCGAGACGGGGTCGCGCTGGGCCGAGTTGCTTGCGCATCTGCGCTCTATCGGAAGGCCGATGCCGATCAAGGACAGTCTCATTGCCGCCACTGCTCTCACTCACGGATTTCAGCTTGCGACCCGAAATCGGCGAGATTTTGCAGCCAGTGGCGTCGAACTCATCGATCCGTTCGCTTGAAGGCGCCGAACGGAAGGGGTCGCTACCAAGCCTCGCCCTGCTCGGATTGTTGAGTGGCGACTACTGCGGAATTTAGGTTGCAGCGGTGTCTCGATGGCTGCAACAAGCGCCCAGGCCTGCGCCACCATGGCCATCAAGCCGGTCGGTCGGAGCACAGTGCGGCCCTGTAGGATCCGGGTTTCGGCCGACCCGGTGTTTAGCGAAACCTGCCACTCGCCCCGATATCTAGATTTCAGAACCGGGCTCGCAGGCCAATGCTCGCAACTTGCGTTTCCAAGAGGTTCTGGTAAAGCGCCGTGAAGCCCTGACCGTCCACCTCTTGCTGCACGGCGAAATTGTTGAAGATATCTCTGAACGTGAAGACCAGCTCTGCTCGTCCGCCCATGATCGGCCAAGTGGCGGCCAAGTCGAGCGATGAGCGCGCACGTTCTCGGCCTTGGGGAACGTTCCTGCCGGCATAGTGGATGTAGCTCAATTGGAGCTCTCCGGCACGAGGCAGCTGGACCTGATTGTTGATGGTGAAGTCCCAGGTGTTGGCTCGAGACGCGGCGAGGACGAGGCGGCGCCGGAAAGGGAACAGCAGCTCGGTCTCCAGAGCATCGATGTCGTTCCTAAACCAGTTGACGCTTCCCGACAGACGCCACGGCGCGCGGATCTGCCGCTCGGCAATGACTCCGACTCCGGTCTGGGTGGAGTTGCCGGCGTTCTCAAAGATTCGGTTAACGATGTCGTAGGCCAGACTGGAGTCGTCGACGGCCAAAATGCGCTGGAACGCGTCGGAGATATCCCGGTGGTAGAAGGCTGTGCTAACAAAGCCCCACTCCCAGGACTGCCGATATCCGATCTCGAAAACGTTGGTTAATTGTGGTCGCAGATACGGATTGCCCACTTTGAGCAGTTCCGGATCGTCGTACTTCGGAAAGATCCGCAGTTCAGGCTCTCCGGGTCGATCGATGCGCCGGTTATACGCGGCGATCACTTGATTCTCGTCACTCAGCCGATACGTGAACTTGACGTTGGGAAAGACTTCGAAGTAGTCGTATGCGTCACTGCTCTCGTAGTAAATGTTGTCTTCTGGAATCGTGTAGGCCACATTCGTCTGTTCGATCCGAACGCCAGCCTCCAGCGAATGGGAAGCCTTGACCTGAACCCAATTGACGTAAGCGGCATAGATGTCTTCCTCCCAATCGGAAAAATCCCCGAGGCCTTCGTAGATCACGCTCTGCACCCCCCGGTCGACGTCGTAGGTGATCGGCAGCCAGCGGGTTTGAAGCTTTGTGCCCAACTCCAGCCGACCACTCGATAGCGGGCGTTCGTAGTCGAGACTCAGGGGCAGAGTGTTCTCTTGGGCAACGAGATGGGTGAAGTCCGTGCCGATCCTGACTCGTGACTCCTCATTGAGAAAGTACGCTTCGTCCTCCCAGCCCCGCGTGTACTGGAGATTCAAGTTCAGCTCGTGGCCGGGCGTCGAGAATTCGCGCCTGAAATCGAAGCTGATATTGGCAAAGCCGGTATCTTCCTCTTCTTGCCAGAACCAGAATCGCGCTCTCTCGCCGGTGGACGCCAGGATGTAGGGGACCTGGGCGCGGTCGGTGTGCGTTTCGAAGTCGTAGATGCCTGAGACGGATAGCGTGTTGGAATCGCCAACGACGAAGTCGGAGCCCGCGCGGACAATGTAGTGAACCTGCTCGCGATTTTCCGGAACTTGCGATTCAATGACGCGACCGTCGTCGTAATATCGCGTCGTGAATTCGTTGTTTGGCAGATCGTCCTGAACCAGAACTTCCGTCTGGACGAAGCTCCGCACGCGCTCGGTGTTGTAGTTGAGGCTGACACTGGGGGTGACTTTCCCGTTGTTCGAAAAGCTGCCCAGATCGGTCGGCAGATCGGACCGCTGCTTGGAGAACCGGCCCATGCCAACCGAAAATCCAAGGTCACCCGACAAACCCATTCGCTGCTGCTTCTTGTAGATGATGTTGATAATTCCAGCCATACCCGCGGCATCAAAACTGGCCGACGGATTGTGGATGATCTCGATCGCCTCCACGTTGGCCGCCGATACGCTGTCGAGGCCGCGCTGACTGCCAAAACCGGTGAGGCTTGATTGCCGGCCGTCAATCAGAATCGAGACCTGATCACTGCCACGAAGAGAGACCCTGCCGTCTTGATCGACCGTGACGCCCGGAAGATTCCTCATGGCATCGAGCAGCGTACCGGTTGACTGCGTCGCTCCTTCGTCGATCCGAAACACTTCGGTCTGTATCCCGGCCGCTCGGATCTTCTCTGCGGTTACCGTAATCTCCTGCTCAAGGTTCAGTTCCCGAAGAAGGCGAACGTCCCCGAGGTCGTAGGATTGATTGAGCTCCGAGACGATCACTTCTGCCTCTAGGGGGAAGAAGCCAGGGAACAACACCTCGATCGTGTAGCTGCCCGGTGCCAGCCCTCCGATCACGAATCGACCGTTTTCTTCCGCAAGCACACCGGACAGAGGCTCTCCTTGAGCGTTCTCAACCAAGATGGTTGCGAAGCTGAGCGGCGCCCCGTCGGCATCATCGAGAATCCGGCCAGCGAGAATTGCCGTGCCCTCCTGTGCGAACGAAGGGGTCGGGGGCAGAAAGACGATAAGGGCCGCTGCCAATGCCCGCCTCGCGATATGGCCCAGGCCCCTCCCGCTGACAGGGCTAAGGTGTCGTTTGCCAGACAGGAAAAAAGGCCTTCTCAAGAACGTGTCACTGATAAGGGTCTTGGTCAAGCCCGAGTAGGACGCGGATTGTGTGCCCTGCGGTTTCTAATCGCCGCAATCGGCCCACGGAGGAATCACCATTGGAGCACACCCGACAATTGCCAAAGTCATGAGAGTCCGTGCTTCTGAAATCTGGATCGCTGAAGCTCGGCATGAGGCATTCGGATAGGTCGGAACGTATGAGGGCGGCAAGAGCGAAGCTGCCCTCGCCGGGCAGCCAAGAGTGTCTTGGCAGCCTCAACTAGCAAGCACCCAGTCCTGCGCCGCCGTGGCCTTCAACCCGGTCAGTCGGAGTACGGTGCGGTCCTGTTGGATCCTAATCTCCGCTGACCCGGTATTTCTCGATCGCGTCCATGTCGAGCGACACGCCGAGACCCGGCTCGCGGGGCACCTCGTAGAACCCGTCCTTCATCTCGAACGGCTCGAGCATCAAGTCGTCCTCTAGCACGTGCGTCACGCTAATGGCGTATTCGATTCCCGGGAACGCCGCAGCCTGGTGCGCTTGGAAGACCTGATTGACGCCGCTCGAGATGCTGTGCTCGACCCACAGCGGAATGCGGGTTTCCTCCGCCATCAGGGCTCGCTGGACCAGGGTTCGGCCCATCGGCTTGCCGACGACGAAGGCGTCGACCAGTCCTTCCCGGACGAACGGCATCGGGTCGGCCGGGATGTGCTCGGTCACTTGGAGCGCGGTCTTGCCTTTCAGCAGGCGGTAGTCATCGACCCGCTCGCGGGCGAAGGGGGACTCGATCGCGAAGTACTGATGGAACTTGGAGAGCCGTTCACAGAAGTGGAGCGTGCGCCCGACCGAGCCCCACCAGGAATTCGCATCCACCCAGACCCGCATGTCCCTCGGGATCGCATCGCAAATTGCTTCCGCCTGCGCTATCGGGTCCTCCCACGGCCGGGCCTTCACCTTGTGAACCCGGTACCCGAGGTCCGCCCCCCGCTTCGCCTCTGCAGCCATCAATTCCGGCGGGAAGCACTGGCTCCACCAGGTCTGCTGGATATGGGTCTTGGTCCGCGCGGCGAAGAGCTTCGACACTGGAAGTTCGGTCGCCTTGCCGATCAGGTCGTAGATCGCGACCAGGATTCCGCCCAGACGGTCGTCCAGCATGTGCTCCCAAGGAGACGAGCCGACCAAGGATTCGAGGATCTCGTGGGCTGATTCAGCCGCCATGTCGGCGTCGCCGATACCGACCAAGCCGTCGTCCGTGAACAGCTTCACGATCACGGGCTCGTAGTGTGTCTGGAAGCGGCCTTGCCGGAAGAAGCTCCTCTGCCACGCCTCCCGTACGCGCTCGTCCATGGGAACGCGAGTCCGGATCAACTCGTAACGGGAAATCCGCTGCTGGGCAGCTCCCGGGAGACGAACGCTGTGCAATCCGGCCAGAGTGGCGGCAGCAATGCTGCCTTCCCGCAGGAACCGGCGGCGGCCTAGCAGTGTATGCACGTCGGAGGTGCTCCTACTTTCGGGCGGTCACAGTGATCTCGATGCGCGCCTTGCCCACGAGGCTGGCAACCGCCACGGTCGTCCTGGCCGGCCGGTCGCTCTTGAAGTACTGGGTGTAGACGGAGTTCATCTCTCGGAATGCGGAGATGTCCGTCAAGTAGACCTTGACGTCCACGGCGTCCGAATAGTCGTATCCGGCCGCGTTGAGGATTATGCCGATGCGTTTGAAAGTCTGGTGGACTTCCTGCTCGAAGTCCTCCGGGTATTCCCCCGTCTTGAGGTCCGAGCCAGTCTGCCCCGCGCAGTACAGCGTGTCGCCGACCTGCACTCCAGGGCTGAACGGCATGCCCTCCCGGAATTCCGGGGGGTAGATGATCTTCTTATCGGCCGCTGCGCTAATGGTCACCGACGCGACCAAGAGCGCGGCCGCAAACAGTCTGGTCATTGCGGAATCCTCCTCCGATGTGCCTGAATTCTACCGCGAGTGGCCGGGTGGGCTGCTTTGGCAGGAGATGGATCGCGTGCCCCGTGCACACTTAGATGCTGTTGCGTGTCCGCGCTCCAATCGCCAGTTGGCCATGCCGCCAACGTACCGCTCGCATAGGGGGTGTCATGCAGTCACTGCCACCGCTTCTGTAGCTACGACTTTGTCGCGTGTCGAGTGCCGCCTGTGATAGTGTTCGCCCCTCATTCGCGTGTTATCATTCGTAGCGAGATAGGGATTATGTTCAACGCAAGTACAGAATTGCCTATTGACTCTGTAGCGCTGGAGCGCATGGTCTTTCAGGACAAGTTGAGATGCATTGCCAGTGGTCCGAGAGGGTTTCTTGCGGCACTTGCGTCTTCCATGAGGACTGTTCCCACACTGGTACGGCTTCGTGCGGTGACTGCCCTGGTTGCCAAGCATTATGTCGAGGACGTCTCTGCCGAATCGGCCAAGGAGACTTACAAAGATATTGTGAAGCTCTGCGACCTGGTCCGAGAAGGTGAATCTCTGGCAGACGGTCATGTTGTTTTCCTTCCTACGAAGATATTTCTCAAACACCAGAGGGAATCCCTTGAGGACACGATTGAATCATGGGAAATGGCCATGGACAACAACTTCAGAGATTTGATCCATAGCAGGTTGAAAGAAGTGAGCGAGGTTAAAGATGAACCTACGCATAGGCGGAGCGACGTGTCGCTTCATCAGTGAGTTTCCCGCGTTCTTTGAAGGAGATCTCAAGAAGTTAGAGCGGAAGTACCCCAATGTCCGAGCGGATCTTGACAAGCTGCTCGAAGAGATCGAGAAAGACTACCGGCGCGTTGCGCAGGCACGGCGCTTGCAAGGGTTCGGGGATTTGGAGCTGTGGAAGTACCGTTGTGGAAGCTCCGATCAAGTACGCGGGAGGCAAGGCGGATTTCGACTGATTGCCCTAATCGAAGACGGAATTGCAACACCCCTTGTCATGCTCGCGAAGGCAAAGAGCGAGGATGTTCCGCCCAAACTGATACGGACGAGGATCAATAATCTCTAGGCGGGCTGCGCGGCAACCAGCTAGACGCATCAGCCACAAGTTGCACTGAGCAGCATCCAGTTGGCAATCGTCGAGTCGATTTGGTAGGCCCAGTGCCGGCCGCCGAGGAATGGGCGTAGGCGGAGTTCGACTTCGCATGTGTGCCAACGCATCGTCCGGGAGTCTAGCGACTGCCTCCGAACAGTGCATCGGGACTGTCGTGCAGGAGCTTGCGGCCGAGTTCTAGCGCCTCTTCCCCAGAGCAGGAGCCATCGCTGACCTTCTCCGCTAGGACTTGTGCGATGTTGCGCCGCGCCATCTTGGCGTGCGCGTAGCTGAGTTCGGGGTACCGGTAGTCTCCGCCGTAGCCGAAGATCTTGTTGGAGGGAACGGTGTCCAGCATTTCGTGCAGAGCGCGCCTGGAGGCACTGGGCGAGATGATGTGAGCCCAGCAAAGGTCGATATATACGTTGGGGAAGACCTTCGCGATTGCCGCCGCCTCTCCCTGGTAGGGATAGCTCATGTGGAAGAGGTCGAACTGCACTTGCGGGAACAGGAAGAAGAGGTTGGTCAGGTGGGTCGGCTTGGAGTTCTCGATGAAATTGCCGTTCCCCGCATGCAGGCCGGTATGGATCTGGACCGGCACGCCGTGCGCCGCTGCCAAGCCGATCAGATGGTGAAACATGTGGTCTTCCAGCGGACGGAACGGACGCTCCACGCGAGACCGGAAGCCAGCGGGCGGAGTGCGGCTCGTGCCCAGAAGCGACTGCAGGCTGGACTCCGCGTCCCGTTCCGCAACCTCTGCGTAGTGGATTTCGCGGTTGTACGCCAGTGTCGACTTGACCGTGACCATGCCGATGTCGAGACTCTGCTGGAAGCTGGTTTCCATCGCCCGCTTGAGCCCGGCGAGGCCTGTTATGGAAACGTCGGTCAGTTCTTCCAAGTTCCGGATGTCGGAAATGGACTGCGGGGCGACGTATCGGTCGAACTTCCGGGCGCACACGAAGAACCTTGGGTCGGGCCTGACCGGCGCGGCATTCCAGTAGTCGTCCAGCACCGAGTAGGCGATGTTCGAGCGGCGGACGAGGATCTCCTCGTACAGGCCCGGTTGGTTCGCAGCCTCGATCCTGCGATTGATCTCGGGGAGGGTGGTGCCCGAGATCTGATCGAATCCGTAGATGTCCTGGATAGCGATGCGCAGCGCCTGGCCGTATCCGGTCAGGCGGGCCGACTGCCAGTGCGGTTCGAACGCCCGCCAGCGCTGCTCGGCCGGGGCGTCGGGGTCCCTCACGACTGCGAGATCGTCCCCCGAGAGGCCGGCAGATATCACGTCATTGACGACGTAGTGTCCGGCTAGCGTGAAGAAGTCAACCCGCGAGGAGGTCCGTTCCTCTTCGGGGATGATGTGCTCGTGGGTGTTGACGAGCGGGATCTCGTCGATAGCCTCCAGCAAGTCGGTCTGGAGCTCGGGAGCGGCTGAGGGCGCGGCCTGGGTGGCGGCAAGAGTTGACACAGATCCGAAGAAAGCACGGCGACCGATCGGCATGGCACCACATATCCTCCCGTAGTTGCTGGCGCCTCGCAAAGGGGGCCGAGGCAGTCCTGCCGTCTACGGGGATCCGGCTTACTCTTCGCTAGACTCCGTGTCTCGGTGCAAGGTTGCCGATTGGGTCAAGTTTCAACGCCGAAGTGCCGCTGTCGTCTGTTGGGGCGAAGCGTGGCCAGACTCCTTGTTGCGCTGCAACGTGGAGGCTTGCTGCAAGTCTCTCGCTGCAGGTGCCGCGCGCGGGCGGCCCCGGCCAGTCCTAGCACGGCGGCTGTATACTCAGGACCGTAGGCGTTCACGCTCGGTTGCGTGCCGCAGATCAACGATGGCCTCCATTGAAACCCAACTTCCAGCGCTGAAATCGCCCAGTGCCATCGCGCTGGCGCCGGGGCCCGACGAAATCGAGTACCCGGAGGGGAATTGGATCGCGCAGAGCGTGGAGCACGGCAACGCCGTGCAACAGGCCACGACGGCCTTGCGCCACTACTTCCGCGAGCGCGCAGGCGTGCTGGTGGCCATGGAACTGCTGGTGTACTACCAGCGCGGCAACGTCAAGGCTCAGCTGCAGCCGGATCTGCAAGTGGTGTTCGGGGTAGAGTACCGCCCAAACCGCGGTTCGTACCGGATCTGGGAAGAGGGCAAGCCGCCAGACTTCGTGCTGGAGGTGGCGTCGCCGTCGACGGCGAAGCACGATGCCGAGCACAAGGCGCGGGAATACGCTCGGATCGGGGTTAAATGTTCAGCTGAACATTTAACGCCAAATGCTGGAGTAGTGGGTAATGTGGAGTTCAAGCCATAAGTCCTTGATAGTTGAGGACTTGAGTGGAAAAAACTCCACATTACTGAGTGGTAGCAGCGAACGCTCATAGGCTTTCCAGCCAGCTGAGGGTATCAGCGTTGGTTCGCCAGTCCGCGGAGCCAGGATCCGTGTTCAGCAGCGGTTTGGCCTTTCGCACGGCTTGGCGTTTCGATTCCAGGTCCACTTCGGCATAGATGCTGGTCGTCGAGACGTTGGCGTGGCCCAGCCAGCGCCCGATCGTGACCATGTCCACGCCCGCCTGCAGGAAGTGAGAGGCGGCGGTGTGCCTCAGGACGTGGGGATGGACGCGCTTGCTGGCCAGTGTCGGCACGGAGTGGGAGGCGGTGCCGGCATGCTTGCGCAGGATGTACCGCACACCGAAGCGTGTCAGGGGATGGCCGGAGCGATTGCGGAACAGCGGCTGCCTGTCGGCGGGATCCACGTCGCGGGTTCGCATCAGATCCCGCAGTAGCGCGGCCGTTTCCTTCCACAGCGGGCAATGGCGACATTTGTCTCCCTTTCCGTGCAGTAGCGCTTGGCGGGGCCGGTCCAGCTGCAGGTCACAGGGACGCAGGTCGAGGATCTCTTGGACCCGCGCCCCGGTGTTGTACATCGTCAGCAGCAGGGCATGGTCGCGCCGCCCCGCCTCGGTCGAGCGGTCGGGCGCTTGCAGCAGGGCTTGCATCTCGTCGTGCTCGAGATACTCGACGGCACGCTGGTCGGCACGCTTGAAGGGGATGGCGAGGATGACCTGACAGCTGCCGCAGTGCTGTGGGAACAGCGGCGCGGCGTAGCGTGCGAAGGAGTGCAGCGCGGCGAGCCGGACGTTGCGCGTGGCCGTGGAGTTGCCACGCTCGGTCTCGAGGTGCTGGAGGAAGGCGAGCAGATACTCGCGGGAAAGATCCGGGAAGTCGAGTTGCGCGGCGGGCCGCTGCAAGTGTCGCTGGAGGAAGACGAGCAGGAGCTTGAGCGCGTCGCGGAAGGAACGGACCGTGTGACGGCTGAGGCCGCGGACGCGGGGCAGTTCGTCAGCGAGGAAGCCGCGCAGGGCCTGGCCCAGCGCGTTGGGGCAGGAGTCAGCCATGAGACCCTCCCGGGTTGCCAGCCAGCAAGGGGCCAGCCTGGCGGGCGACGCGTTCGGCGGCCTGCTCGAGGATCGGATCGATCAAGGACAGGTAGTGCGCGGTCGAAGCCAGGGAGACATGCCCCATGGCTCTGGACAGGACCGGCAGCACGGCTTGCGGGTTGCGGTTGTCCCGATAGGAGCGCAGCAGCACGTGGGCGGCATAGGTGTGTCTCACGTCATGCACGCGCGGCGGCCTGCCGGAGTCGGTCAAGACGGAGGCGTCCCGGCACAGCTGGCGGAAGCCCCTGCCGAACAGGTATCCGGGGAAGGCCTTGTCGGCTCGCGCACCATGGGCGAGCAAGGGGGAGTTCGCGGAGTGCGGGAAGCACAGCCTGAGCCGCAGGTAGCTGTCGATTTCCCGCCAGGCATCGCGGGAGAGCGCGACGATGCGCGACTTGTGGAACTTCGACTCGCGCACGCGCAGGGTGTGCCGGGACGGGGCATAATCGTCGATGCTCAGCCGCACGAGTTCTCCGCGCCGCAGACCGGCGGTGTACAGCAGAACCACTCCCAAGCGGTAGATGTGCGGACGCAGTGGGGAATGGTGCGTTGGCGCGAGTTGTCCCGTCTGCTCCAGCAAGGCCAGGATCTGCTGCTCGCTGAGGATCCACGGGGCTGGCGCAGGGGCCGGGGCCGGGAATTGGGCCGGGTCCGGCACGAAGCACTCCGGCGTCGTGTGACGGCGATGCAGGGTGAACCGGTAGACGATCTGCATCCTCTTGCGGCGGCCTTGGGGCGTGAGATGCTCCAACGTGAGGGCCCAGTCGTTGAAACTGGCGGCCGTCAGGTCGCTGTGGCCGTGCTCGGCGAGGAAGGTGTCGAGTTGTTGGAGAATCCAGGCCTGGTCGTCGTACTGGAAGCCGAGCGCACGCTGTCGGTCGACGTACGCGGTGATCTGCGCGCCCAGCGGGGACGGCTGTAATGCGGGGCTCATGCGCGCACCCCCTTGACAGGCAGGGGCAGGTCAAGCGCTGCGGCTCTCAGGGCGTCGTCGTCCAGACGCAGGTACTGGCCGGTGGCGGCCAGGCTGCGATGGCCGAGCAAGCCGCCCACCGATTCGATCGACACGTCGCTGCGCAACAGATGGATGGCGAGGGAGTGGCGCAGGCAGTGCGCCCCTGCGTCTGCAAACCCGGTTGCGCTGCGCTGCACCCGGCGCCGGAAGGCGGCTTGCACGCCCGCCGACCGGAGCGGCACGACAGGCCGGCGGGAACCGAGGAAGACGCGGCGATGCTGGGATCGCGGGCGTCCGTGCTGCAGGTAGTCCGCCAATGCCGCCCCGACCTCGTCGGTCAGAGGCAGGGCCAGTGGCCTGCGGGCCTTGGGCCGGTCGAGACGGATCTGTCCGCTGCGCCAGAGGATCGAGTCCAGTTGCAGGGCGGCGACTTCGCTGGCCCGCAAGCCGTAGGTCGCCATGAGCAGGAACATGGCAAAGTCGCGCCGTCCCAGCGGGGTTGTGCAGTCGATCTCCGCCAGCAGGGCCTGCACGGTTTCCCAAGGCTGGGCGCGGGGGAGTTGCTCGTCGCGATAGGTGGGCGGGGTGTCAATCCGGGCGTCGAGGCCAGCTGCCACCTCCCCGCGCGTGGCGAGGAAGCGCAGGAAGCAGCGCAGCATGGACACCAAGTGCTGCAGGCTGCCGCGTCCGAGCGTCGCGGCGCTGTGCACGACGAAGGCCTCGATGTGTTGCGAAGAAATCGTCATGAGGATCTCCGGACGGTCGTCGTAAGCGAGGAACCTGAGCAGGCCGAGGGCCGTGCGGCGGTGATTGCGCAACGTCGGGGCGGCGAGACCACGCACTTGCCTGAGGAACTCGAGATAGGCACGGACGAGGACTTCGGCGGGACCCGGGCCCACAACCCGCAGCAGGTCACGGTCGGCCAGAAACGTGGCCATGGACCGCACGAGCGCTGACAAGTTGGGCTGACTCCGGGCCGGGCGGGGAGCCAAGGAGAGGAGACGTTTCCGCGACAGTTCGCCGAGGTTGCGGATTCCGAGGGACGCAAGCATGGCTTCGAGCACGGGCGCTTCGCGAACGCGTCGACGAATCTGTGAGTGTGGGAACCCCTGCGTGGCTAGCCACTGGGCCAGCCCGTCGAGATAATCGCCGAGCAGAGGCAGTTTAAGGAAGCGGGCATGATCCCGCGGGAACAAGTCAATGAGCATCGTGACCTCCGTTGTCAGGAATCGGTGCCAACAGAGGCACCGCTGTCACGATCTCAGTAATGTGTAGTAGAAATCGACGAAGAACGGCTATTTCAAGGACTTACGGTCTGAACTCCACATTACCTGCTACTCCACATTTGGGGTTCGCGAGTATTGGCGGCTGGACCCGGCAGGGACCTTGATGGAGACTCCCTTGGAGGGCTACGAGATCAACGCGGGACAGTCTAAGCCGGTGCGGCCGGCGGCAGGCACGGGCGGTGTGTTGCGGAGCCGGGTGCTGGGGTTGGATCTGCGCAGCGAGAGGCAGGCTGGGACGACGGTCGTGGTGTTCATTGACCCGCACACGGGGGAAGAATTCGATGGCAGCCTGGAAGCAGCCGAGCGCGACAAGCAGGAACTACAGCAGCAAGTCAGCGCAGCAGAGCAGCGAGCCAGAGCAGCCGAGCGGGACAAGCAGGAATTACGGCAGCGAGCGATCGAGGCAGAGGAGAGGGCGCGGCTTCTGGAGGAGCGACTCCGGTCTCTGACGGCCCATGCTCCTCCGCCGGAACGCGACCCCTAGAGTCGAGGCACCGTCTCGCAAGATTGCCCCCTTATCGTGAGGAGCCATGTCGCTGTCGCAGGATGCCTGGGCTGGTACCTGCAACGGCCCGCCTAGACCCGCAACCCACAAGTCTCGTGTTTCGGGCCTCGATGATCCAGATCGGTTTCCGATGATTCCATGTCTCCCCTTGTCGGTCTGAGGCGGGCCTCGCTAGATCCCTGCCCGGAAGTTCCCGACTGCCTCCGACGTTCGCAGCGCACGATCGTATATGGCCAGCTTCTTGATGCTGCCGCTCAAGTTCGGGGCAATGCGCAACCTCGGCGTGCCGTTCGCGTCGTAGAAGTCGGGGCTCAACCGCCCCCATCCAAACTGCCGGTGCTGGCCGCCGTCGGCAAGCTTGCCGTCCACCACGAAGCTGAGGATATGCGGCCCTCCGTCTACGATCGCGCACAGGTGGTGGAGCACTTTCGGCTGGATCATGCCGGGGTCGCAATCCCACCTGTTTTCGGAACGCGCATCGTCCAGGCTGAGTTCGATGGTGCCCCGGTCAGTGACTGCCAGCGCCCAGCCTCGGCCGTCGTCGCGCCGGGTGCTGAGCAGGGTCTGGCCGGCTCTCACCCGCCGGAGCCGGAACCAGACCTCTACGGTGAATCCTGCCCGGGAAGGTCGTGATCGGTGTCCGTCTCTCACCCGCATCGCCGGTAGCCGAGGCATGGCGGTGTCCGCTGGCATCCCTTCGCCCGGGGAGGGGAGTTCAAGGATCGTTCCGCTTGTGGCTCGGCTAGTGGAATCGAACTGATTCCAAAGTCCGGCCAGTAGGGCCGGCTCGATCTCATGGATTCGCGCGATGGCCTTCTCGGTCTCAGAAATGTAGTATTTTCCGCTGACCTCGACGAAGTCCGGATAGCTCATCCTCGTGTACGGATCGTCATGGTAGAGGGCTATTTCGGGTTGCGTCCATGCGATCACCTTCCCGTCCGGCGAATCGCGCTCCACTCCCCCGCACAGCCATGCGGGGTTTCGGTCCCTGTATGCCATCGTCGGACGGTCCGGATGCTCTCTGATGAACCGGCCTCCGTGGTTGTGAAACCAGTACAGGTACTTGCCGTTCGAGGCCCGCCAAGCGAAGTTGGCGGCGCGCGGATGCTTCATCAGCCGTCCGTCGGCGAATCTCTTGTAATTTGGCGGGTCCCAGGACCTGCCGCCGTCGCGGCTGTATGTGTACACGGGATGTCCGTCGATCGAGCGGTAGACGCAGTACAGGGACCCGTCGCTGAGCACCGTATAGCTCTGCTCGCCGGCAACCGGACCCCCGCCGGGGGGCGTCCTCAGCCCGATGTCACCCTCCGGGAGAGTCTCCCAACGGATCCGCTCGGGATCCGTCTCGGCAAGGATGTTGTCGCTACGCAGCAGCACGCCCTCGTTGGAAGTGAAGAAGCCCTCTCCGAAACCTCCCACCTTTGTCAGCGGCACGTATCCGGAGCCGGCGTGAGCGAATGCCTTGCCAACATTCCAGAAGAAGCGGATGCGGCCTTGGTAGGCGTTGTTCCGATCGATGTCGAACTCGCGAACGGCAATCGTATGGCGATCGCGAGACCACGATCGTCCTCCGTCGTCGCTGTACTTGAACACGAAGTACCCGAGACTGTCGACCCGTCGGCACCATCCGTCCGGATAGGCGGGCCTGTCCGCCTTGACCTGCCGGATGTTGTCGGTGTTGTGGTTGTAGAAAATGTAAACCCGGCCGCTAGGAACCTTCAACATCACGGCGTAGGATGCTTCCGGGCCGTCCGGAGGCTCCACCGCAACGGGCTCGCTCCAAGTGCGGCCGCGGTCCCGACTGAGGAACGTCACCACATGCTGGCCCTGCTGGCCCTCGCGGCCTGACCCCACCGTGGCGCAGCACAGCCATGTGCCGTCATCCAATACCACGATGTAGGGCTGGTCCGCATAGGTGACCGAGTAGATCTGGTGCCCGTTATCGATATGTCGCGCGTCGGGAACCGGACCGGCGGCAGCCCACTGGATGCGAGGCAGCGCGATGCAATGGGCAAGCGCGCCCAAGACGTTGCGCCGGGTCAAAGCCGCCCGTGTCATCATTGGTAGCTCCAGTATCCGGGGAAGACTTCCAGCGGATCATCCTCGGCTGGCGACGCATCTACCTGATCCCACGGCCAGAAGCCCCTGAACAGCACGCGAGGGTCCGGCGGTTCCCGATCCCGCCAGTACCTGCGATCAGCCTCCCGGATCAGCCGTCTCGCTTGCCTCCAGTCGCTGATCACATCGTCGAACCAAGCGTCGTATCGCTGTTTGAGGTCGCGGACCACCTCCGGATGTGCTGTCGACACATCCGTCGTCTCGCCGGGATCCTCGATGAGATCGAACAGCCTCGGCGGTTCGGAGCGCGCGTCGGGGAAGTCGGGTATGTCGGGGTCCAGAGGCATCTCCCAGTGCTTGTGAGTGATGCCTCGACGGTAGGAGGGGTTGTCGCGGGGGCCGTCCTTCGCCATCGTCGGCTTCAAGCCGGGCCAGTAGAGCTTCCAGCGTCCCTTGCGAATAGCCGCGTCGCTGTGCCGGACCGGCGTGTAGCGGTTTTTCTGAAACGGAAGGATCCGATCCGAGAGCTCCGGCATCTCCTCGCCCCGCAGCAGGGGCATCACGTTCCGGCCGTCGAACGGCCTTGCTCCTGGCGGCGGGCCCGCGGCAGTCGCGTGGAAGAGAGTCGGCAGCCAGTCGCAGCCGTGGACCGGAGTGTCCAAGACCAGCCCCGCCGGAAGGGTGCCGGGCCAGCTGGCCGCCGCCGGCACGCGAATGCCTTGCTCCAGGACCTCGCCCTTGTTGCCCGACAGTCCTGCGTGAAACCGGTAAGTCGAGGCGTCTAGGTCGCTCCGTTTGTTCAGGATGGCGCCGTTATCGCTGGTGACCACGATGATCGTCTCGTCCCAGATGCCCTCCCGCTTCAACACGGAAAAGACGCGTCCCAGGCTGGCATCCAGCGCTTCGATCATGGCGTAAATGGTGGCGACTGTCCGCCCGTAGCGGGACCCGACGCGATCCTCGTACTTCTCGATCAGTTCCCGAGGGGCTTGAAACGGGTCGTGTATGGCGTTGTGGGCGAGGAAGATCGCGAAGGGACGCCCGTCCCGCTCGCGGATGATCCGAATCGTCTCGTCACTGAAGACGTCGGGAAGGTAGCGATCGTCTGACTTGTCGTACACTCCGTTTCGCATCAGGTTCCAGCGCCAATAGTCCTGGGCGCCGTTGGGGAAGCCAAAGAAGAGATCGAAGCCGCGCCTGTGCGGCAGCACGTCGGCGTTGTAGAGGCCGTTGTGCCACTTTCCGATCAGCGCGGTCGAGTAGCCGGCGTGCCGGAAGTAATCCCCGAAGGTATTCTCGGACGAAGCGATTCGGTCAATGCCCCGGTTGCTGGAGACATCCACAGCACCGGTGCGATGGTTATAGCGGCCGGTCAGGAAACCGGCCCGCGCAGGGGCGCAGAGCGGCGACGGGGCGTAGTGATGAGTGAGGAGCACTCCACCCCGGATCAGGGAGTCAATATTGGGAGTGTCGACGTACGGGTTTCCGTAGGCTCGAAGGTCCCCGTATCCAAGGTCGTCGATCAGGACGAAGAGGACGTTGGGGGCCGCCGTAGATGTGACGGCGCAGAGGATGACAAGGAGTGCGAGACGCATGCGGAGCCCGGGTCCGACGCCTGCACAAGATCTTACGGGAATCCGGCTGCAACGCCGCCAATCCCTGAGGAGAGCCTGGCCCGGTGATGCCGGCGTTGAGTCAGGACCACGCAGTGAGTCCTAGAATGGAGGCGACAGGCAGACCTACCAACATGCACCCCTCATTCCGGATCGCGGCCTCTTGGCTTGTGCTTGCGACAGGATCTGCTGCCGTGCCCGCGGCCGCGGCTGCTGCTGGGGAGCTGCCGCCCGCCGTGAACCGGTCGGTCGACTTCGCTGCCGATGTCCAGCCGATCCTGCATACCCGTTGCTACGCGTGCCACGGCCCGTCCGTTCAGATGAACGGGCTTCGTTTCGACCGGCGCGATGCGGCTCTCAAGGGCGGGCACAGCGGACCGGCCATCCAGCCGCGCAACAGCGCCGGCAGCGCTCTGGTGCTTCGCATCGCCAGTCCGGAGGAGGGCTTCCGGATGCCTCCCGTGGATCCTCGCCTCACTCGCGAAGAGGTGGGGATCCTGCGTGCCTGGATCGACCAGGGCGCATCTTGGCCCGAGGGCTCCGACGACGATGCCCCTGTCTCGAGCGCGTCGGCGAACAAGCACTGGAGCTTCAAGCCAATCAGACGTCCGGAGCCTCCGCAGGTGCGCGGAGACGAGTGGATGCACAACCCGATCGACCGGTTCGTGCTCGCGAAGCTTGAATCGGAGAAGATCGATCCTTCGCCTGCGACGGGCAAGCTGACCCTCCTGCGCCGCCTGAGCCTGGACCTGGTCGGCTTGCCGCCAACGCGGGAGCAGGCCGAGGCGTTTCTCGACGATTCGAGCCAGGGAGCGTACGAACGCTTGGTCGACACGCTATTGGATTCGAAGCACTACGGCGAGAAGTGGGCCCGTCACTGGCTTGACCTGGCTCGCTACGCCGATTCTGACGGATACGAGAAGGACCTCGCCCGGCCATATGCATGGCGCTGGCGCGAGTGGGTCATCGAAGCCTTGAACCGGAACGTGCCCTTCGACGAGTTCACTAGGCTCCAGCTTGCCGCCGACCTGCTGGAGAGCCCGACGCCTGACCAACTCGCCGCGACCGGCTTCCACCGCAACACCTTGCGGAACCGCGAGGGCGGCACGATCTATGACCAGTCCCGGTTCGAGGAAACGCTGGATCGCGTCAACACGGTGGCGACGACTTGGCTAGGGCTGACCGTGGAGTGCGCACAGTGCCATGACCACAAGTACGACCCAATCACGCAGGAGGACTTCTATTCGTTCTATGCGTACTTCGACAACGTGGAGGATGCGCAGATTGACGCGCCGCTGCCGGGCGAGATGGGACCGTACCTGAGCAAGCGAGCCGAGTACCTCCGGAAGCGCCAGGCACTGCTCGACGAGCATCATGTTCCGGAATTGCAGCCCGAGTGGGAGCGCCAGATGAAGATCGCCGGCGCGAACCCCGGCGAACGCACGGACTGGGACCTCTGCTACGACGTCCTGTTCCAGATGACTGATAACGGCGGGGAAATCCTGCGCAAGGACCCGTTAGAGCGAACGTTCCGGGAACGCGAGGTGCTGACCGACTACTTCATCGACTGGTACAACACGGTTGTTTCCAAGGAGCGCATCGAGGAGCTGGGGTTCAAGCAGCTGCGAAAGAAGCTCAAGGAGCTCAAGTCCACGTATCCTCAGCCGAGCGAGGCGCGCATCATCCGCGAGCGGGAGAAGCCCGCCAAGACCTTCCTCCGGGTCCGGGGGCAGTGGGATCGCAAGGGTGTTGAGGTCGTGCCGCGGCCGCCTTCCTTCTTACCCGGTTTCGCCACGGACGGACCGGCGACACGTCTCGACCTTGCCGATTGGATCCTGTCGGAGGACAACCCGCTCACGGCGCGCGTGGCCGTCAACCGGATGTGGCAGGAATTCTTCGGGCGCGGACTGGTTCGGACATCCGAGGACTTCGGGCTCCAAGGCGAGACGCCCTCGCATCCGGCACTGCTCGACTGGCTGGCCGCGGAATTCCGGTCGAACGGTTGGAACATGAAGCAGATGCACAAGTCGATCGTCATGTCCGCCACCTACCGGCAGTCTTCGCACGCGCGAGCGGATATCGCCGAAAGGGACCCGGACAATGCTTGGCTGGCCCGCCAAAACCGGATCCGGCTGCCCGCCGAGATCCTGCGGGATTCGGCCTTGCGGGTCAGCGGCCTGTTGTACCCCAAGATCGGCGGCCCCAGCGTCTACCCGCCGCAGCCGGCCGGCGTGGTGGACCTTACCTACGGCTGGGACACCGACCGCTGGGCCGACAGCGAGGGGCCGGATCGCTACCGGCGAGGCTTGTACACGTTCTTTCAGAGAACGGCCCCGTATCCCCAGTTGATGAACTTCGATGCTCCGGACTCGAATCGCACGGCAAGCAGGCGGCGGCGCTCGAACACGCCCCTGCAGGCCCTGAACCTCTTGAACGACGAGGTGTTTGTCGAGTCGGCGCGCGCACTGGCGATCCGGGTACTGAGCGAGTCCCCGCCCGACTGGAGGAGCCGTCTGGACCGGATGTTCCAGATGACGCTGGGCCGGCCGCCCCGCGGTGACGAGCCTGCACAACTCGCAGAGTCCTTCCGCCGCCAGGAGCGGATTCTGGCGCAAGCACCGGACGCAGCGAAGAAACTGGCGCGGATCGACCTGCGCGGTCACGAGACCACCGAGGTCGCGGCGTGGATCGGCATCGGGCGGATCCTGATGAACACGGACGAATTCATCACGCGGGAGTAATGCGATGACCCTGCAGCAATTCCGGGCGATCCAGCTACGGCGGGACTTCCTCAAGAACGTCGCTTCGGGGATCGGCATGGCCGCGCTCGGCGACCTGCTCGCGAGCGACGGCCTCACGGCGGCCGACTTGCCCGATGTCAATCCACTGGCCCCCAAGCAGCCGCACTTCGAGGCCAAGGCGAAGCACGTAATCTTCATGTTCATGGAAGGCGGCCCGAGCCAGTACGAACTCTTCGATCCGAAACCCGCGCTCGAGAAGCATCACGGCCAGGCCTTGCCGGAGTCGATGACCAAGGACATGAAGCTTGCCTTCATCAAGCCCTCTGCCAAGGTCATGGCGAGCAAGTTCGCCTTCCACCGGCACGGCCAGAGCGGCATGGAACTGTCCGAGTTGATGCCGCAGCTGGGGACTGTCGCGGACGACATCAGCCTGGTGCGTTCGATGCACACGGACGCCTTCAACCATCATCCGGGGCAATTGCTGCTCTTCACCGGCCATACGCAGTTCGGCAGGCCGACGATGGGCGCTTGGTCGGTTTACGGTCTCGGCAGCGAGTCGCAGGACCTGCCGGGATTCGTCGTGCTGACCTCCGGGCGCGGCACCAGCGGCGGCTCGAGCAATTTCTCGAGCGGCTTCCTGCCGTCCCACTACCAGGGCACCGTGTTCCGGAACAGCGGAGAGCCAATCCTGTACCTATCGAATCCGGATGGCGTCAGCGACGCGCTGCAGGAAGAGACGCTGCGTTCCGTTCGCAGGCTGAATGAAATGCGGTTCGAGGCGACCGGCGATCTGGAGATCGCCTCCCGCATCTCGTCTTACGAGCTTGCGTACCGCATGCAGATGTCAGCCCCGGAACTGCTGGACTTCGCCGACGAGCCGGGGCACGTTCTGGAAGGCTACGGCGTCAACAGTGACGACGAGGGCCAGAAGCAGTACGCGACCAACTGCCTGCTGGCCCGGCGGATGGTCGAGCGGGGAGTCCGTTTCGTGCTGATGATGGACGCGAGCTGGGATGACCACAGCGGGTTGAACGAGAATCTGCCGAAGCGATGCCAGAAGGTCGATCAGTCGAACGCCTACCTCATCCGAGACCTCAAGCAGCGCGGGCTTCTGGACGAGACGCTCGTGATCTGGGGCGGGGAGTTTGGCAGGACTCCCATGGTGGAGCTCCGCCGGCCTGACGATGCCGACAGTGCCGGTCGCGATCACCACCCGAACGCCTACAGCATGTGGATGGCCGGCGGCGGCCTGAGGGGCGGCCAGGTTGTTGGCAAAACCGACGACCTATGCCTCAACGTTGTCGAGGATCCCGTGCATGTCCATGACCTGCAGGCGACGGTCCTGCATCTGATGGGGTTTGATCACGAGCGACTCACCTATCGGCACATGGGACGCGACTTCCGGTTGACCGACGTCAGCGGGCGGGTCGTGCAGAAACTCTTGGCATAGGGCACGATCCTGCGGGGGTCGACGATTCCCGGTTTCCGCTGCTGCCGTCGGCCGGGACGAGCGGAGAGGGGATTGCTGCAGGTCCTTGATTGGCACGAGTGCCGAATCGGGTGTTGGGGATCGCCTCGAATGCACGCTCTTGCCGAGCCTCTGTGCAATCAGCGCAAGGCAAGTCGCGCGCGGGATCGCATGCCGTCGATTCAGGCTCACGGGCCGGGCCGGGAAAGCCTCGCGGCTATCGTTTCAGAAGAGCTGACGGACGTGGTTCATGCCAAACCGGTGCTCGGAGTGCCGCCTCGCCATCATCCTCATGTAGCCCCTGAGTGATTCTGGCCGATGGCTTCGGACGCAACGGTTCCGAGACTGTATTGCTGTCGAGCAGGTATCGCACTGCTTACAGCGGGAAATCGCGACCGGGGCTTTCGTCGCGTGTCCCTTCCAGCAACTCCTCCGGATGGAGGTCGAGGTCCGAGAGATCGACCGTTTTCTTGAACTCTTCATAGGCTTCGACGAAACTGCGTTGACCAGTGACCATTCGCTCGAAGGATCGATGCCCGACGAGAACTGCCACAGGTTGGCCCCGCCGGGTCAGCCGTACAGTCTTGCCGAGTTCCGCCTCACGGACCAGTCTGGGTAGGTTGCGGCGAGCCTGCGCTATGGAATGCTCTTGAGCCATCTTGCCTCCCGTAATGTGGATCAGCTTGTACATGATAGTGATCTCGGAAGACTTGGATCACCATTGCGTTCCGGCGCCGAGAGCGCATGTGGGCGGAGCGAGGCTGGAGACCCTGTCGGTTGCTATTCATGCTGACTTGGCGGAAATGGCAGATCGCTTGGCCGGAATGCGACCTATCCCTGACTGACGTATTTCGATGGATCGCAATGCGGCGGGAGCCTTCATTAGGCAGGCAAATCAAGCTGACAGCAGACTTGAAGCGAGAGCCGATCCGCCTTTGCGGATTCGCTGCTGTAGAATGGCGAGTTTCGATCTAGCCGCCCAAGAGCAGGTCACGATGCCGTTTACCGCCGCTGTCGTCCAAGACTGTCCGGTCGTCTTCGACCGCGAACAGACGCTCGACAAGGTTGCGGCTCTGACGGCCGAAGCCGCGAAGACAGCTGCTCGACTCGTAGTCTTCCCCGAAGCCTTCGTGTCGTCTTACCCGAAGGGCCTCGACTTCGGCGCGCGGGTGGGAGGCCGGACTTCGGAAGGCCGCGAGTATTTCCAGCGCTACTACGACAGTGCCGTCGACATTCCGGGACCGGGGATTGACCGGCTCGCTGAGATTTCGGGCGACAACGATGTCCATCTCGTCGTGGGGGTTATAGAACGCGACCGTGGCACGCTCTACTGCAGCGCCGTATTTCTGAGCCCGGAAGGCCAGTACTTGGGCAAGCACCGGAAGGTGATGCCGACCGGGGTGGAGCGCATCATCTGGGGGTTCGGCGATGGCTCGACGCTCCCGGTCTACGACACGCCTCTGGGACGACTGGGAGCCGTGATCTGCTGGGAGAACTACATGCCGCTGCTGCGCACGGCCATGTATGGGAAGGGGATCCAGTTGTACTGCGCTCCGACGGCAGACCACCGGGACAACTGGCACTCCTCCATGATCCACGTGGCCCAGGAAGGCCGGTGCTTCGTGTTTTCCTGCTGCCAGCACCTGACGCGGGGAGACTGTCCTGACGACTACCCCGCGATTCAGGGAAACGATCCGTCGACGGTACTGATGCGGGGCGGCAGCGCGATCATCAACCCGCTGGGGGAAGTCCTGGCTGGTCCCCTGTACGACCAGAAGGGGATCCTCACCGCGGAGATCGACATGGCCGAGATCGTGCGCGGCAAGTACGATTTCGACGTGGTCGGGCACTATGCCAGACCCGACATCTTCCGCTTGCATGTGAATGAAGGGCCGCGTTCTCCAGTGGTGAAGGATTGAATCGCCGCCGGCGGCATCCACCGGCCCAGCCGTCGTCCTGCCCCTTCCCCGAGGTTCGTGATCGGCTGCCTCGTGGGTCTCGCGGATCCCAGAGTGCGCCGCATGCTGGATCAACGGCCTCAGCGTGTGGATGCGGCCTCCCGCGGGATCGCAAGGCCTGTAGCAGCGCGTCGGGCACCTGACCGGTCCGGGCCATGACGGTGTCGCTGAGCCGAAAATTGGTAGCATGTCGCCGGTCATGACCTTGACTCGTCGAACATTCGCCTTGGGCTTGCTGCCGGGATTGGCTGGCACCCAAGAAGGGCACTTCCATCAAAGTCCCGTATTCTCGGCGGGCGACCACGGCTATCACACGTTCCGCATTCCTGCACTGTTGCTGACCGGCGGCGGGGTGCTGCTGGCGTTCGCCGAGGGCCGCCGCGGCGGCCGGGGGGACAGCGGCGCCATCGATCTAGTCTTGAAGCGCTCGACCGACTCCGGCGCGACTTGGTCTGATCTCCAGGTTGTCTGGAGGGACGGGTCCAACACCTGCGGGAATCCCTGCCCGGTAGTCGACAGTCGAACTGGCCGGATCCTGCTGCCGATGACGTGGAACCCCGGAGAGGACCACGGCCGCGAACTGCACCGTGGGACCGGCAGCGGCACGCGCCGAGTGTTCTTGGCCCACTCCGATGACGAGGGAGCGAGCTGGTCGTTGGCACGTGAAATCACAGGCCAGGCTAAGAGGTCCGACTGGTGGTGGTATGCCACCGGCCCGGGTGTAGCCATCCAGATCCGGAACGGCGAGCACGCGGGAAGAATCGTCGTACCGGCCAACCACACCTCGGAGACGGACGGCTACGCCGCGCACGCCATCCTTTCCGATGACGGCGGCGAGAACTGGAGGATGAGTTCCGTGATTGCTCCGGCCTGTAACGAGAGCCAGGTCGTGGAGCTGTCCGACGGGCGGTTGATGATGAACAGCCGCAACCAGTCCTTCACGAACGAAGAGCGCACGGGCTACCGTGCGATCGCGTTCAGTTCTGACGGTGGCGAGACCTGGACTCCCCCGCGGCCGGATGCGCACCTCGGCGACCCCCAGGTCCAGGCCAGCCTGATTCGACATGCCTGGCCCGGCGAGGGCAGCCCGGGCAGACTCCTGTTTTCGAATCCCGCTCCCGCGATCTCGCGGGAACGCGGCCGGCGGATTCGCATGACCGTGCGCTCGAGTCTTGACGACGGCCGCACTTGGCCCACGGAGCGTTTGATCCACGAAGGTCCCGCGGCATATTCGAGCCTGGCCCGGCTGCGCGATGGTTCGGTGGGCTTGCTCTATGAAGCCGGCAGCGAGGGTCCGTACGAAGCCATCCAACTGGCGCGCTTCTCGATTGACTGGCTTGACGGCGGAACGGGCTGAAGCGGGGCCGCCGGGGAGGCCCCCTCCGCGGCGCAGAAAAGCCGGGCCGGGGAGCGACGTCTCTTATCCGAAGCTCCGGCGACCGCCGCAGCGAGTCCGCGCACCACCTGCAGCTCGCGGGTGAGTCGGTCGCGGGTTACCCTATTGCTGGACCTGCCAGCGCGGCGATCCAATGATCGGAGGTTCGACCATGGAATCGAGACGGGAATTCTTGGGCCATCGCCTGCTTGACAGTGCTGCGCTCGCTGCCGCGGCGGCCTTGCCGGCCGGGCTGGCCGCGCAAGCCGAGTCGTCTCGCAAGATTCGTATCGGAGTGGTCGGAGGGGGCTTCGGCACATACTTCTCCTGGCACGAGCACCCAAACTGCACGGTCGCAGCCGTCACAGACTTGAGGGCCGACCGGCGCGACAAGCTTCAGACGACCTATCGGTGCGACACCGTATACAACTCTCTGGAAGAGATGCTCCAGCGCCCCGAAGCCCTCGACGCTGTCGCAGTTTTCAGTGGAGCGCCAGACCATTTCCGCCACGTCTCGATGTGCATGGAGCGCGGGCTCCACGTGATCTCTGCCGTGCCTGCGGTGATGACGCTCGAGGAGGCGGACGGGCTCCGGGATGTGAAGGAACGGACCGGGTTGCGGTACATGATGGCTGAAACCAGCTACTACAGGCAGCCCGCCATCTACGCGCGCAACCTGCATGGCGAGGGCGGCTTCGGGGAGATCTTCTATTCCGAACTCGAGTACTACCACGACCGCGGTGATCTTAATGCGCTGCTCACCAACAAGACCACCCGCCACTACGAGCCCGACGGGTCACGCTCCTGGCGCTGGGGCCTGCCGCCCATGCACTACCCCACCCACTGCTTGGGTTTCTTGGTCGGCGTGACGCGAGAACGTATCGAGCGGGTTTCGTGCCTTGGCTGGGGAGGCAAGCATGAGTGGCTCGACGACAACCGCTACGACAATCCGTTTTGGAGCCAGTCCGCGCTGATGCAGACCAACCGCGGCCACATGACGCGCTGCAATGTTTTCTGGATGGTGGGAGGCCACGGCGAAAGGGCCCGCTGGTATGGCGAGAAAGGGTCCCTGCTCATGGAGGTGAGAGGACTTCACGACGATGCCTGGGTGTCGCGGGCGACGGTCCCCGACGGGCGCGAACGCACCGAGATACTGGAGATTCCGGATTACTGGAAGAGCGACATGCTGCCGCCCTTGATGCGGCACGGGAGCGGCCACGACGGCAGCCACCCGTTCCTTGCGGCGGAATTCGTCAACGCCCTCGTCGACGAACGGGAGCCGGTGATCGACGTGTACGAATCCCTGGCGATGACAGTGCCGGGGATCGTCGCGCACCAGTCTTCGCTGAAGAACGGCGAACAACTTGCCGTGCCGAGTTTCGATCGCTCGGGCTGAACTGCCGCCCAAAGGGATCTGCGAGAGGTCGGGCGGGTCGAACGCTTTCGATCTGGAAGATACTCGGGGAGGTAGGCAGGGGCCTGCTGGCCGCTATGCTCAAGGAACTGGGGATACGGAAGGAGGAGTTCTAGTGCGATACGCATACCCTTGCCAAATCACTCCCCACGAAGACGGCGAGCTGGTGGTGTCCTTCCCGGACGTCCCGGGGGCGCTGACCAGCGGGTACAGCCGCGCCGAGGCACTGGAGGCGGCCACCGAGGCGCTGTCAGTGATGCTGGCCGGGCGTGTGGAGGACTGCAAGGCCATTCCAGTCCCGAGCCAGGCGCTGGACGGGCAGGAGATCGTGGCGGTGGACTCGGTGACGGCGGCCAAGCTGGATTTGTATTCGGCCATGCGGAACCAAGGAATCACCTAGAGCGGACTGGCGTAACCGCTCGGGCTGCGCGACACCACCTTGGGCCGCGCCAATCCGGTGCGCTAGCGCGCCTCGCTGGCGGGGGCGATCACGCCTAGGTTTGACCACTCGTCGAGCTGGTTCTTGATAGCATCCGCGGCGGTTGCATCGGGGTTAAGCTCGAGAAACTGCCGAAAGTGGTTCGCGGACGACTGAAAGTCCCCGTAGTTCGCATAGGCGGACCCTAGGAACTGGTGAGCCTGCGGATAGGTGGCCGTTGCCCCTCTCTCGATCAGCTCCAACGACTTCTCGATGCACTGCTCGTTATTTCCGGTGCGCAGGTATGCGCCGGCGACATAGAATCTAACGTCGTTAAGACTGCCATTAATCTCCAGTGCTTTTTCCCCCATTTTGATCGCGCCGGCTAGGTCGCCAGACCCCACTAGCAACGGCACGATGCGCGTGTAGACGGGATAGAGATACGGGTCGCCATCCAGTGCCTGTCTGTACGCGTCCAATGCGTCCTCGGGCATCCCAAGGCTCTCCCGGACCTGACCCAGAAGTTTCCAGGCGGCAGCAAAGCTTGGGTCCACTCCCACTGCCGACTCCAGGCGCGCGGCAATCTTGCGCAGGTTCGGGCGCGGTTTGGCGACCTGCTTCAGTGCCCATTCGTACGACTGCAAGGCCTTCTTCGGCGCGCGGGCAATCGAAGGGCTAATGGTATGCCCCAAGATGCCTTCATCACTTGAGAGGACGACCTCGCCGACGTCGGGGCTGTCGAATATCGATCGAATGCCGAGCTGGACCTCGGATGACTGATGGCCCGGAAGCTCGGCGCGCACGACGCAGTTGGACATGTTGACAACGCCGAGGTGGTTGGGCTGGGGCACTCCCAAAGCTTGGCCTGAGATCTGCGTGGCGTCGACCGACCCGCTGCCCCTGCCTGACAGTTCGATGTCGAAGGCACCCTCGGGCCCGACCTGGTCGGTGGCGCGAGTAAAGCCGCCGCAGACGAGTTCTATGATCGTCTCCTTGGGCACCACGCCACCAGTGCTCATCTGCACGGATCCCGAAATGTACGCAGTCATTTCCGGGTCTGGCGGAAGCAATGCAACGGGTTCAGCGGTGGGATCCGCCGAAATGCCCGTGGCATCCCTCGCCAACTGGGCGGCCAGCGGCTGCGAGAGAAACATGGTGGCCGCTGCTAGCACCAAGACCGATCCAGTCGCTGCCATGAATGTGTCCTTTCGCCCCCAGCAGCCCGGCTCGGACCACTCTCGGCTCGCAAGCGGCACTCGGTGGCATGATCTCCGCCGGTTCGGACACGGGTCCGAACCGGGGCGGAGCAAGCGGGCAACTGTGGCGATTATAGACCCTCGGATCGACCGGCGAACTCTCGCCGCGCCGGGTTTGGCGCCTCGCGACGCCCCTCGTTCAATCCGGTAGGCCGATCTGGAAATGGCGCTGCGGCGGGGGGGACGACGGGGAGTTCCGGCGAGTGACGCTGCCGGGCTCAGCCCATGTATCTCCGGCCTAACTTCACAGCCAGCGCATCTCCGTGCTGGTCGCCCCACTTGGCGAGCCTCCCCGCAAGTTCCATTACGACGTCCTGCCGGTCCGAGAAAAGGTTGTTCGTCTCGCCGGGATCGTTCTCCATGTCGTACAACTCGTCAACACGCTTGTCAGGCCTCGGCGCAAAGTCGCGCAGGATCAGTTTCCAGCGCTCGCTGCGCAGGGCCCGTTCTTCGAACAGGATCCCGTCGATGCCTCGTTGCGCTATGTTCTGGATGACGATCTCCCGTTTCCATTCGTCTTGTCCGCTGAGCAGATCGGGGATCAGGCTGCGGTCCTCGTAGTCCTCGTCGAGCCTGCCGTAGAGGCCGGCTGCATGCATGATCGTCGGCATGAGGTCCACGGAACTGACGCCGGACTGCCAGACGAGCCCGGCGGGCAGGACCCTGGGGTAGTGCATGATCAGCGGCAGGCGGGCGGCTTCGTCGTATGAAATGCTCATCCCGGCTACTGTGCCAAGGCGATCGATCCACGTCCTGCCGTGCTCGGTGGTGAGGATGATGAACGTGTTGTCGAGGACGTCGTTGCGGCGCAGCGCATCGATCATTCGCCCGATCTCTTCGTCGAGCGCCGTGACCGAAGCGTAGTACTCCTCGTGCTCGACGTTCTTGCCCTCGTAAGGTTCATGGAACCTTTTCGGGGGGTTGTTCGGCTCGTGCGGCGAGTAGTAGGACTGGTACAGGAAGAAGGGCCGATCAGCGTTGTCGTCGATAAACTCAATGGCCTGGTCGGTCTGGATGGTGGGCCTGTAGGGTGACTTGAAGGGCTCGCCGAGCCAGTGGTGGATCTGCGAGTTGAAGCTCTTCCAGACATCGAAGAACCCCGGGTTCCTTTCTCCTAGGTGCCACTTGCCAATGTGCGCCGTGCGGTAGCCGGCGTTATTGAGGAAGTGCGGAAAGTTGTCCCACATGGCGAATCGCGGATCGCCGAATGGATCGGGAATGGGCTCTTGGTAGACGTTGTTCGACCCGTTCGGCACGTAGGGATAGGTGTTCTTCCGCATCCCGTGCTCGTGCGGGTACTTGCCCGTGAGAATCGAGGCGCGGCAGGGGCCGCACAACGGCTGCGGGGCGTAGCAGTTGTCAAACCGGACGCCGTCTGCCGCCAGCCGGTCGATGTTCGGCGTGTGGACGTCCGAGCGGCCGTATGCGCCGATCGCGTCCCGCCGGCACTTGTCCAGAAGGATGAACAGGAAATTCGGAGGGCTTTGGCCGCCGCCCGGCTCGGCAGCCGACCCGGCCTGTGCGAAGGCCCGCTGGGCCGCCGATGCGCTCCCGAGCATTCCCAGGCTTCCCAGTGCGCCGAGAATTGAGCGGCGCCTAACTGATCGGGTCATGATGGTCTCCCGTTATCCCCACTGCCAACGCAGTTCGAACTTCGGATTCGTCTTCCACTTGCCCTTGGAGAAATCCGGCATCTCCAGGGACTTGGACTTGCCGGCGATCGATTGCTCGCTCAGGGGCCCGATTGCGCTCCAAGTTGCGGCATCGACGATCGATACCGGAGGCGGCGTGCCTTGCCGCAGGCTCTCGGTCCAGCCGCGCAGCTCCATCCAGTCGGCACCGCTGTGCCCGAACTGGAGCGCCCGCTCGCCGTACATCTTCCATATGGGATGGTCGAACTCGTCGAGGAACGGGTTCAGCGAATGCCACCGACGGGCATCCACGGCCTTGCCGTCCCAATGCCGCTCCTGCAGCCAGACCGAGCCCTCCCCGGGGAATGGCCAGCGAACCATGCCCTTGGTGCCTTGGTACTTGTGTGCGTCATCGCGCGGATGCCAGCTTTGGACGTCGTGGAAGTTCAATGCTGTGCGGCCGTCTTCCAGTTGCAATAGGACGGTCGTGCGATCAGAGTTGACGAAGGCGCGTTTCGCGTTCGGGTGATCGGGCCCCCAGCGGTCTGCGGCGTACTGGTTCATTCCCCGAGAGACGCCGCCCATCGCGAGCAACGACTCGATGCGCGTCCCGTGGTTGATGTCCATCAACATCGCGACCGGGGCGAACTGGTGAGTGGGGTACAGGTTCCCGTTGCGGGTCACCGAGTGCTCTCCGCGCCACCTCAGGTCGCCCTTGTCCGCGAACCGCGTGTCGAACATAGTGCCCCGCACGTCGTGGCCGTACCCGGACTCGCAATAGACGATTTCGCCCAGCAGGCCGGCGCGCATTATGTTCAGCACGGCCAGGGGCTCGCGGCGGTACACCCAGTTCTCGAGCATCGTGGCGGACACGCCCGTCCGCTCGGCCGTCTCAACAAGCTGCCAGCACTCGTCGATCGTGATAGCGGCCGGGACTTCGATGGCTGCGGCCGTTCCTGCTTCGAGGGCGGCGACAGCCATGGTCGCGTGCCACTGCCAAGGAGTCGCGACGATCACGCCGTCCAGGTCTTCGCTGTCGAGGAGGCGAAGGTAATCCTCCGGGCCGCGCGCGTAGATCGCAGGCGGCGGTTTCCCGGCGTCCTGGCAGAGCTTGCGAGCTCTCGCCGTCGCATTGTCGTCGAGATCGCAGATCGCCGGGACTTCGACGCCCGGGAGGTCGAGCAAGGGCCGCAGCAGGGATGTCCCGCGCGAGCCCGCGCCTAGGATCCCCACGCGAACAGGTGCCTCGGCGGCCCGCGCCTCGGCGGCGGCAAGGGCGGCGGCGACGCCCACGAATGTTCTTCGGTTGATCTTGTTTTCCATGGGTCTGATCGATCGCTTCGTCGGGGACGAGCCGAGTCCGGCTCCATCGTACAGCGCCTATTGTCCCGATCGGGAGCCGAAATGCGCCAAGACCGCCTCACGGGCGCAATCCGCTGCCGCCCACGTTCTGCTACCTCAAGCCGCGGTACCTGCCGGTCGAGCTGGGCTACTTCCAAGCCGTGGACGAGGGGAAACTGTAGAGCGAAATAGGGAAAGGGAGCGGACGTGTCACTCGGCGGCGTCCCGGGCGGCTGTATCCGCCGACGGGATGAACGCCATTCGATGGCACGATCCCCTCAGGACTCGCCGTCCGTCCCGCCCGCTTGGCCGCTTTCGAGACTGGCAAGCTGCGCGCGCAACCGGGCGACTTCGGCCTCGGCGTCCTGCCTTGCCGAAGTCTCCGCACGATGCGCCCGTTCTGCGTCGCGCCGCGCGCGGTCTGCCTCCTGCCGCGCGCGGTCTGCCTCCTGCCGCCCGCGTTCTGCCTTATGCCGCTCACGCTCTGCAGCCTGTCGCCCGCGCTCCGCTGCTTCTCGCCCACGCTCCGACTCTTCGAACGTCAGCAGGTCCCGCCCTGTCTTGGGATCCCGGAACCGCAGCAGATGAGAACTGCCCGGCCGCTCGTCCACCCGCACGTCCAAGCCTAGGACTTCGCTGCGGATCGATCCGTCCGGCCTCGTTCTCAGCGGCTTGTATCCCAATCCCCGCAACGCTCCCCCCTCGATGCGCGCTCCTTCCCGCTTGGCCCCTTTCAGCGACCCGGTAGGGTGAAACCGCCAATACTCCTCCACTCCGATCGAGGCGTACAAGGCCTGCTTCGCCCCGCGGTCGCGATCCTCCGTCCCGGGCGAGGCCACCTCCAGCACGAACGCCGGCGGTCGGCCAGCTTCCCAGAGCTTGTAGGAACGCTCCGGCATCGCCTCCAGTCCCCGTGCCACGAACAGGTCCGGCGTGACCCGCTTGGTGTTGTCGCCCTCTTGGTAGTAGAGGAACATGTTCGCCCCCACCTGAACGCGATCGTATCGCGCGAACCAAGTCCGCAGCGTCGCCAGCGCATACACGATTGCGTCGACGTGCTGCGGCAGCTCGGCCATGATCTTGCCGTCCGAGAACGGGTAATCGACGGCCGCCGGGGGCGGTGCAGTGGCTGGTGCTTTGGTGCTGGCCATGTCCGTGTCCGCGGCGCTTCCGCTGCTGCCAAGCGTAGCTTAGCAGGCTTCCATGCAGGCCGAGATCCTGTCGTGGATCGCTGCCGTCAATCAGAATCGAGGCAAGGCCGCGGAGCCAGCGCAGACAGGCAATCGTACCCCGCAAAGGGGCGACGCTGCTCAACGCCGTTGAACGCAGTGGCTGCTTTGGCCGAGCGCTAGTGGCATCAGCTCCGCCTTGGGTCGGGCTATTGGCGGGTGATGCTGAACGGGGACTTGCAGCGGTCGGATCCGGGCGCTGCGCTGGCATTGGCGTCCGGATGTCAATTCGAGAGCAAGAATCGGGTTGCGCGGCTACGGGGGGCACGCCAAGATTGCGATTGCGGCTATCAGTCCACGACTGCGGCCGGCGATACGATGGCGGGAGGCAGGAACATCATGCCAGAAGCACAGGCGGCGCCGATTTCGGTGGCGTCCCGATTCCGCGGCGACGAGGAACGCTGGGCAGCGGTCGTGAGCCGCGACCATGCCGCCGCTGGCGAGTTTGTCTACTGCGTCAGGACGACCGGCGTCTATTGCCGGCCGGGCTGTGCGGCGCGGTTGCCGCGGCGCGAACACGTGTGCTTCCACGCATCCCCCGAGGACGCCGAGAACTCCGGCTTCCGGCCGTGTCGGCGCTGCCTTCCTAACGGGCCGGCCCTGGCCGAACGACATGCGCGGGCGGTGGCGGCCGCATGCCGTCTCGTCGAGACAGCGGAGGACCTGCCGGACCTCGACGCACTCGCGCAGGCGGCCGACATGAGCCGCTTCCACTTCCATCGGGTATTCAAGGCCGCCACCGGCTGCCCACCGCGGGCGTACGCCGCTGCCCACCGCGCCGACAGGGCTCGTGAAGCCCTGCGGACGTCACGGACGGTCACCGACGCCATCTATGACTCCGGGTTCAACTCGAGCGGGCGGTTCTACGCGGCCTCGCCGGAAATGCTCGGCATGGCCCCCGCGACCTTCCGGCGTGGCGGTGCGGGCGAGACGATCCGGTTCGCCATCGGCGAGTGTTCGCTGGGCTCCGTCCTGGTGGCGGCGACGGCCAGAGGGGTCTGCGCGATCCTGCTTGGCGACGATCCGGCCGCATTGGCGCGTGAGCTGGAGGACCGTTTCCCCCGGGCCGAGTTGGTCGGAGGAGACCGGGATTTCGAATCGCTCGTAGCCCGGGTCGTCGGTTTCGTCGAAGTCCCCGCACTCGGTCTCGATTTGCCGCTCGACATCCGCGGAACGACATTCCAGCGGCGGATCTGGCAGGCGCTTCAAGACATCCCCGCGGGTACGACCGCCAGCTACCGTGCGATCGCCGATCGCGTCGGCTCGCCGAAGGCTGCACGGGCAGTCGCGGGTGCGTGCGCCTCCAACCCGCTCGCGGTCGCGATCCCCTGCCACCGGGTGGTCCGGAACGACGGCACCTTGGGAGGTTACCGCTGGGGGGTGGAGCGCAAGCGGGTCCTGCTCGACCGCGAGGCCTTCAGCGAGCGGTGAACCGTCACGCCGTGAGCCGAATCGTTGCCCGCTCGCACAACATCCTTGGCATCTGCAGGAACTCCGGAGTGATTCACGGCGCCGCTGGGAATGGGAATTACCTCGGGTGTCTGCGTCGGTGCGCATCGCCCGTGGCGCACATCCTTTCATCTGGATGCAGTCTTGACGAAAACGGCCCGTATGTGGTGTAAATCCAACATATGCAGATACAATCTTTCGAGAATTCAGACTCGGTTTCTAGATATCTTGACATATAATCTATAAATAGATATAATTGGCACGCTGTCGATCTCTCGGGCCGCTGTCCGTCTGGACCTCGCTTCGCGTAGCGGAGAGAGTGTTGAGACCTGTGGCGCGGCTTCAACCGTCGGCGGCTGCGCGTGGCGTTCCGGAGGTCCCCAGATGAGTCTGTGCAACGAACCGAGCTTTCGCCTGATCGCGCCGTTCCTGCGGCCGGTCATGGGATTGCTCGATGACGATTCAGTCAGCGAGGTCATGGTGAATCCAGGAGCGGTCTTCGTCGAGCGCGGCGGCATGCTGGAGCGTGTCGCAGGCGTCGTGCTGGACCCCAAGCACGTGCGGCAGGCCGCCTTGGCGATCGCCCGCAGCCAAGGCGATGACATCAGCGCCGAGCGCCCCCTATTGGACGCTCGGCTTCCGGACGGCTCGCGCATCGCCGCCGCCCTGCCGCCGTGCAGCTTTGGCGGACCGGCGCTGACGATCCGCAAGTTCGCGCGGCGGCGGCTGGCCTTGGACGACCTGGTCGCCTCTGCCAGCCTCTCCGAAGCCGTCGCGAAGGAAGTGAGGCGGGCCGTCGACGAGCGCCGCAACATCCTCGTCAGCGGCGGGACGGGCACCGGCAAGACGACGCTGCTGGCGGCGATTGCCCGCTTGATACCGGCTGATGAGCGCGTGGTGACGATCGAAGACACCGTCGAGCTGCAGCTCGATCATCCGAATCTGGTTCGGTTCGAGGCGCGGCGACAGACAGACGGCGCGCCGGCGGTCACGGTGCGGGATCTGGTCCGGGCGGCGCTTCGCCACCGCCCGGACCGGATCGTCCTCGGAGAGGTCCGCGGCGGCGAGGCCTGGGACCTGCTGCAGGCGCTCAACACCGGGCATGACGGGTCGCTTTCGACCTTGCACGCGAGTTCGGCCGCCAACGCGCTGAAGCGCTGCACATCCTGCGTCCTGCAGGCGGGCATCGGACTGCCGTGGGAGGCGGTGCAGGACTTGGTCGGCGACGTCGTCGATGTGGTGTTGCACCTCGAGCGGCGCGATGGCCGCCGCAGGGTGGTCGAGGCGCTGCGGGTGGACCTCTTCAACTGGTCCACCCGCCAGTGGGAGTGCCGGCCGGTCGAGACCAATGGCGTATCTGGCGGTTCTGACTTGAGAGGAGGGAACCAGCAATGAAGCGTGTTGTTTTTCACAATATTTCAGTGAAACAACGCGAGGATTTGTCGCATTAATTCGATTCCGGATTGCTGAAAAATCGGATTAATCCGGAGCGGCAGAGGGTTTGCTGAAGCGCTGTGTGGCCGCCGTGCGGGTGCGACA
>JAJDZN010000250.1 GCA_022824585.1 Bryobacterales bacterium
GGCCACTCCGTGAGCGCAGCAACGCTTGCGGCCCCACCCAAGGCGAAGAGAGCCTATTGGAACGGGATCAAGGCGCTACGCAAGACGCAGTCCTTCGACAAGGCTGCCAGGCGTCTCGAGCGCGCCGTGGAAATCTACCCCGAACACGCCCAAGCCTGGGCAGCGCTCGGTGAAGCGCTAGCCGCACTTGGAGATTCCGACGGAGCCCATGAAGCCTTCGAGCGTTCGATCGAGGCCGATCCCAAATTGCTGCAGCCATATGACGCAATGATGCAGATCGCGAACGATCAACGCGACTGGGAGCAACTCGACGCTTTGGCCGCGACGTATCTAGCGCTCGCGCCGGGCTCGTCGCGGGTCCGCTTCTATAGTGCGTTGGCGGCGCTGAACTTGAACGAGTTGGAGCGAACGGAATCCATCGTCAAGCAAATGGAGGAGCTTGGCGAAACGGACGAATGGCCCTTGGGCTACATCGTCATGGCGATAGTGTACGAGCGACGAGCGGATTTCGAGAGCGCGGCTGACTACTACGAGAAGTACATCGAGATCTCGGTCGACGCGGAGACATCTCGGATGGCCCGCAGGGCGATCTACGACTGGGGCGAGTTACAGGTTATCGAGCCCCGGCATGTCAAACTGGCGCAGGCAGCCCAGCCCGGATAGAGCCTCACAGGTGAGAGACAATTCAGATCGCGTCTCAGTTCGTCCCACTTGTGAGAAGCAACTCGATTCGGTTCCCTCCGTCACCTCCACCAGGGTGAACTCCGAGCCAGAAGAGTGGCCTTGGAGGCACTCGGTGCCGTCCGCTACTTCCACGCTCCACCAAAGTCGATTCGACGGCAGCTCGCAAACCGCGATATAATTAAGCTTCCGGAGTCAACTAGGAGGGCATCCGCGATGATCCAGATGACCGAAACTGCCATTTCGAAGGTGAACGAGATCCTTGGACAGCAGCAACCCCAGCCAAAGGGACTGCGGCTATCCGTGGTCGGTGGGGGCTGTTCCGGCTTCCAGTACTCAATGGCGTTCGAAAACAACCAGCTACCGCTGGACAAGGTCTTCAACTATGACGGCCTTCAGGTCTACGTGGACCAAGCCAGCCTGCTCTACCTCGACAATTGCAGGGTCGACTACGTCGAAACGATGGAGGGCGCGGGCTTCAAGTTCGATAACCCGAACGTCACCTCGACCTGCGGCTGCGGTAGCTCCTTCAACGCCTAGGCTTCGCTCCTCTCCGAGGAGGCGACATTCAGCCGCTTCCTGTCCGCTCCATGGCATCCCGGTTCGATTGGGAGGCTAGGTACAGAAACGCCCGAGGCGTGATTCCGGACCCCGATCCATTCCTGGGCGAGGCGCTGGAGCACGTCCGGCTGGCTGCGCCAGCTGCGGCGGATGCGGTTGACATCGCGTGCGGAAGAGGACAGAACAGCCTCGCTCTGGCGGCCTATGGCCTGAAGACCGTGGCAGTGGACTACTCGTCGGAGGCCTTGCAGCTCTGTGCCGAGCTGGCCGCGGAGAAAGCACTCGCCGTCGAGACTCGTTGCTTTGACTTGGAAAGCACTGAGGCGGACTGGGGCGATTCCCGCTTCGACGTGGTCGCCGTTTTCCGGTACCTGCACCGGCCGCTGGTGCCGCTGTTGAAGCGCATCGCCAGACCAGGCGGGATCATCATCTATAAGACCTTCACCCGCAAGCAGCTGCAGTTCGGCACGGGCCCCCGCAAGCCCGACTACCTGCTGGAGGAGAAAGAACTCCCCGAACTCTTCGCCGACTTTCGGCACTTGCTCTATCGCGAGACATGCGACTTCGAAGCCACAGCCGCCTTGGTTGCGCAGAAGCCCTGATCGCCGCCAGCCTGGCTGCGGCTGGTGCGTTCGCCGGCCTAGCTCCTGCGCAGGTCAAGATCGGTCGTCAGCCTGACGCCAGCGTCATCTTGCCGACGGGGCAGCGAATCACGCCGGCTGGCACGCAAGTCGTGGTCAACAGCATGCCCATCGCGGCAGCAGCGTCGCGTGACGGGCGGCACCTGCTTGTACTGCAGTCGGGCTACGAGACGCCCTCGATCAGCGTGCTCGACACTCAGTCCAAGAGCCCGCGTGGCCGCGTCGAACTGGCCGATGCGTGGCTCGGCCTGGCATTGAGCGAGGCGGGGGATCGAATCTACGTGAGCGGCGGGGCGCGCGAGAGCGTCTGGGAGCTATCGTTCCGCTCCGGCGAACTGCGACTCGAGCGAGAGTTTCCCATTCCGGGAGAGTGCGTCGGCAACTGCTCTTCACTGATCGGGGACGTGATATTGGACAGGGATGATCGGACCCTCTACGTGCTGGATGTACTGCGCGATCGGGTAGTGGTCGTCAATTCGCAGTCCGGACTCGTGCTGGGCGAGTTCAAGACGGGAATCGCGCCCTATCGCGCCAGACAAACACCCGACGGCAAACACCTGCTTATCAGCCACTGGGGAGAAGCCTCGGTCGGCCTGTACCGACTGGCCGACCGGCGCCTAGTGGAAAGAATCCCCGTGGGCGAGCACCCCACAGACCTGCAAGTGGTGGGCGGCGAAGTTGAAGTTCCGGGCGCGGACGAGGACGAGGTGCTCACCTACGCCGCCCGGCTGTTCGTGGCGGGCGCGCATTCGGACAACCTCTGGACCTACGGCATCACATCCAACAACCGCTTCGAATTGCTGGACGCTCGCAGTGTCGCGCCACGACCTGACTCCCCCATCGGCTCGCTGCCGTCGGCCCTTGGCGTGAGCAAGGACAAGCGCACGCTCTACGTCGCCAACGCCGGGAACAACATCATCCTGGCAGTCAACATCGAAGAGGCGCTTCCCGAGCCCCAAGGAGCCTTGCCCACGGGCTGGTTTCCAACCGCCGTGGTCGGCCTTGACGACGGCGCGCTAGCCTACCTCAGCGGCAAGGGGGACTTCGAAAACCCGGGCCTGGTTGGACTGTTGCCGTCTCTGTCTGGCGAACAGCTGGAGTTTCTGACCACGGCAGCTGTGGAGAATCTGCCTGGTCCAGAGACGGCAAATTCCGAGCCACCAAAGGCCGTCCGGCACGTCGTGCTAGTTCTTACCGATGTGCCGGCATCAGCTTGGCGGGAACCGCTGGCGGATTCCGCCTACCTCAAGGGCTATGTCCCCCCGACTCGAGAGTCATTGGGACAAGTTGCGTGGCTCACAGGCGGGATAGCGACAGACTTCTTCGTGAAGCTCGGCCCAGCAGTCCATGCCGGCCGGCTCTCGGCGCAAGATCTGGCACGCGCGGGAAGGGCTGCAGCCCCGGCCGCAGGCACGCTCTGGAGCAACGCAATGCAAGCGTCGATCTCCACGGAGACCTACGGGATCGGAGGCGGACGCCCGCCGAGCGCCTTCGTTGCAAACCTTGAGGCTGAAGGAACCCTTCCAAGGCTAGCCGTGGTGCGCCTGAGCGGCTCTGGCGAACGGCAAGAGGGAGATCTGGAACGCCTACTCGCGGCGCTGCTGGACCACAAGGCATACGCTGCCTCAGCGATCTTCGTAGTATCCACAGGCGAACAAGCCGGAGCTGCCGTGTCCGGCGGTGCGGTGCGGGCGGAATCCACCCATGAGGGCCTTGCCACGGCGCCTACCGTGCTGCGTACGATCGAGTGGCTGCTCGGCTTGCGTCCGTTGACGCAGGCTGACAGCACAGCGCCTCCCCTTGGCGAGCTATTCGAACGATCTAGCTAACCGCGTTGTCCGGCTTCGCGACTTGCTCTTCGGTCAGCTCGACATCTCCGTATACTGACCCGTGCCTGACTCCGCTACTGCCGCTCACGCTCACGACCGCAATCTTGTGACTCGAGCCTATGAAATAGCTTGCTTGCTGAGTCGTTCGATCTCACGCTCGAAGCTCTGAGCCTCCTTCCCGCAGCCAATCCACGTGAGCGCCAACAGCACGGCGAACACGACCAATGGTCCAGGGGATGCGTTGAACCGCAATTGCCACGGCCAGTCAATCCCGAGCCACTCAAGGATCGCGACCGATCCACCGCCCCACCAGAATCCCAAGGCACAGGGAAAGAGCAGGCACATTACCCAGCGTATGTGCAACGCTTCGTCGCGCTTCCTGCTGAGTTCCGCACGCAGAAAGTCGACGCACGCTTCTGCCCGGGTAGCGTCGTTGAAGCGTAGAGACTGCCTATTGCGCGCGATCCTCACCCCCAAGTACAGGAATATCAGAATCCCCGAGACGCAACTCATCTGTACGAGAGGTTGCGGGAGTGCAACCAAATACACGCTGAACACTGTGACCAGAAATCCGACTGTCACCATCCACATCCAGAATTCCCGGAAGCTCTTTCGCTCACGTCTCCGAGCCCTTGTGCATACTTGTTCCAGAGTGATATGTATTCCCGTTTCCTCTTGGGACTTCCATGCTTCTGCATGCCGCCTCTCCGAATTTCTCTCATCCATGATCTGGTCCTCCCGGGAACTGCTTTCTCAGAACCCTCTTGATCCGGTGAATCTTCGTCGCGACGTTCTCCGGCGACAATCCAGTTACCTCTGCTATCGAGGCTGCGGATTCCCCCTCCAGATGGAGAACTATGATCTGCCGATCCAGCGGCTTCAGCCTTCGGACTAGGTCAAGCAACCTTGATAGAGCGTCTCTTGATATCGCCGCTGCAACCCCGTCGACGTATCCAGGCTCCCTCTCTAGGGCCTCTAGGTCGACCAAGCGTGCACGAGACCGACGTCTCTTCAGCACATGAGTCGCGGCGACGTTGTGGGCGACTCGATAGACCCAAGTCCGGAGACTGCAGCGTTTGTCGAACGAAGCCAGACTCCGCCAAACGGCGATGTGGATTTCTTGAAGGAGATCGCGTCGACGATCCACATCCGCTTCGTAGACACGAGCCAAGCGGGCCAATGCAGCACCGTTGGCATCAATCGCAGCCTGATACAACTTATCGTGGACAGCCACAGGCGGTTGAGGTTGTCCCCCTAGATGAGATAGTCATCGGAACCATCGAGTTTCTTACACGGCAGAGGAGGCCGGAGAAATCGAAGGGTTGGGAGCGGGGATGGGGTAGGAAGAAGGCTCCTTCGTACAGGAAGAGCTCGCGCTGGGCCTGATCGCGGCTCGCCAACGGAGCGCCCTTCAGGAGTTCGCATGCCACTTGGGCAAACCGGCATGCCGCCATCGCGTTTTCGAAGCAGCAAACCGCCGGCCCGGTCGAGCGCAACACCCCACGCTAGCCCCTTAAACGATTACCTTGCTGAGTCTTCGTCAAGGAGAGTGTGTCAAGCTAAGGATCAGGACTGGTTCGCTGCGGTTGGAAGTCGGCCGGTCGTTGGCGAAACGGGCAATCATGGTCGAGTACCATGAAAGCCAAGTGTGCTCGCTTCCTAACGTGGCAGCAGGATCAAGATGAGTCTGACCGAGTACAGAGAATTCGTTCGTTCGCTCGCATCGAAGCGTGACGGCGAGCCGATCTACAACGCATCGGTTGAGCACGCCTCCATTGTTATCGAGAGCCTGTTCGCGAATGCCGAGCGAAGGGTCGACGTTCTATCGGGGATCTTCAACGCAAGGGTTTATGGACGGGAGTCGGTAATCGAGGAGGCGAAGCTGTTCTTGGCCCTATCCGCGAAGAACAGGCTCAGGGTCATTTTGGAGAAGGACTCACCTGAGGACAGGACGATCCATCCGTTCTTCAAGGCCTGCGCGAACATGCCGAACATTGAACTGCGCGTTGCGCCTCAGAAAGTGCAAGACATGTATGGGTTTCACTTCGTTCTAGTGGACGACGACAGCTATCGGTTCGAGAGTGACAAGACGAAACCCTCGGCAGTCGCAGCTTTCGGCCACAAGGAAGGCGCTGAGAATCTGAATGAGATCTATGAGTATCTCTGGGGTCAGTGCGAGCGTGTCGATGTCATTCCAGCGCCGCTCTGAGAACCGGCCCTGGCACCGACTAGACGAGACAATAGATGGCGGAACCATCACAGTTGCCGACGCTGGTCAGCATGGCCACCTTTCTGCTGGCCGTGAATCTAGCTTATCTGCGATTCGAAACGTTCGAGCACCGCGGAAGGATCCAGAAGCATGCTTCGGAGAGGCTAGGGGACGTGACTGATGTTCCGGCCGAATTGAAGGAGTCTGACTACTACAAGCGGCTTTCGTTCTGGGCCGGAATCAACCACAACAGGAAGGCGATCTCAGGGGAATTGGGCTGGGGCTGGTGGTACCCGCTTGTGTTCGATGCTCAGCGCGACAGGAAGGCATCCAAGTTCATGATTTGCACCGCATTGCCGGTTCTTCTCGCCGGAACTGCAGAGGCAAGCGGGCAGATCACCATTCCGGCTCTGGCCGAATGGACCGGCTGGATCTTGCTAGCTCTCGAAATCATGACCGTCGGATCTGTCGTACTCGTGCTGGCTGGCAACGCATATATCTCCAAAGCCTGCACCCTGATTGACAAAGATTCGAAGCAGTGGAAGATCTTCATGAGGGATCGGACTCCCACCGCCAAGACCGGACAGGTGCCCTGAGCATGGCCCGATTCCAGCGCGCCAAGCCGATTGTCGATTTCGCTGCCAGCGAGCGCGCGATCAGCAAGTTCTGGGACGAGCAGCAGATCTTCGACAAGAGCCTGCAGCTCCGCGAGGGTGCCGAGCGCTTCATCTTCAACGAGGGGCCGCCCACCGCAAACGGCCTGCCCCACAACGGCCACGTGCTCACGCGCGTGTTCAAGGATGTCTTCCTGCGCTACCGGACCATGGCGGGCCGATACGTTCCGCGCAAGGCGGGATGGGACACGCACGGGCTCCCGGTAGAGGTGGAAGTCGAAAAGGAACTCGGCATCCACGGCAAGGAGGCTATCGAGGACTACGGCGTCGAAGGCTTCATCCGCAAGTGCATGGACTCGGTATTCCGATACACCGAGGAGTGGGAGAAGATGACCCGCCGGGTGGGCTTCTGGGTTGATCTCTCCGATGCCTACGTGACCTACCACAAGTCCTATGTGGAGAGCGTTTGGTGGGCGCTGAGCCGACTCTATCAGCAGGGCCTGCTGTACCGCGGCCACAAGATCGTCTGGTGGTGGCCCCAAGGCGGCACGGCACTGTCGGCCGGCGAGGTGGGCCTCGGGTACAAGACGGTCGAGGATCCGTCAGTCTACGTGGCGCTTCCGCTCGCGGACGATCCCTCCACGTCGCTGCTGGTCTGGACGACCACGCCGTGGACACTGCCCGCCAACCAGTACGTCGCGGTCCGGCCGGACTACGAGTACGTGAAAGTGCGGGCGGGCGACAGGGCGCTGATCCTGGCAGCGGCTCTGCGCGAGACTCTCGAGAAAAAGCTGGGCCACTCGCTGCCAGTAGAGGAAACTCTGAGCGGCGACGCTCTGCTGGGCCTGCGCTACCACCCGCCATTCGAACATTTCAAGCAGACTTACTGGGACGAGGACGGCGCACTGAGCGGCGGCGGACGGGAAGCTTACCTGTGGAAGGTGCTCTCCGGCGACTTCGTCACGCTCGACAGCGGCACCGGCCTAGTGCACCAAGCGCCCGCCTTCGGCGAGGTCGACTACGAGGTGCACAAGGAGACCGCCGGTCGCTATTTGGATCCGTCGGAGGTTCCGTTGCTCTGCCCAGTCCGGCCGGACGGCACGTTTGATGACGACGTCACGGAAGTTGCGGGCCAGTGGGTGAAGCAGGCCGACCGAACGCTGATCCGGATGCTCCGGGACAGCGGCCATCTCGTCCACCGCGAGAACTACCGCCACGACTATCCGTTCTGCTGGCGCGCAGACGAGGATCCACTGATCCAGTACGCGCGCCCGGCGTGGTTCGTCAAGACCACCGCCCGCAACCGGCAGGTCTTGGCAAACAACGACAAGATCAATTGGCTTCCCGAGCACATCGGCACCGGCCGCTTCGGAGACTTCCTGCGCAACAACGTCGATTGGGCGCTGTCACGGGAGCGCTACTGGGGAACCCCCCTCAACGTCTGGATTAACGATGTCACCGGCGCGATGGCAGTACCCGCGTCTTCCGCCGAGATCCTCGCCAAGAACCCAGCGGCCTTCGACCACTTCCACAGCGCCAAGGCCGCCGATCCGTCATTGTCCGACCATCTGATGGTTCACAAGCCCTGGATCGACGAAGTCACCTGGAGCGAGCCGGGGGAGGACGGTGTCTACCGGCGCGTGCCGGAAGTCATTGACTGCTGGTTCGATTCCGGGTGCATGCCCTTCGCGCAGTTCGGCTATCCGCACGAGGGGCGGCGGGAGTTCGAATCGCGCTTCCCCGCGGACTACATCACAGAGGCCATCGACCAGACGCGCGGCTGGTTCTACTCGCAGTTGATGGTATCCACGCTGGTCTTCGACGAGCAGTGCAGCAGAGACCTGGGCATCGAGCCGGCTGCTTATCCGCATCCGTTCCGCAACTGCATCGTGCTTGGCCACGTGGCCGACGCCACTGGCAAGAAGGAGTCTAAGTCCTTGGGCAACTACACGCCTCCGGAAGTGATCTTCGACGCCGTGGCCCAAGACTTCGCGGTGATGTCCGCATCGGATGTCCCGAAGCAGCCAGCGGACGGGGAAGTCCTGATCTCGAGGCAGGATCTCGATGCACTTGATCTGAAGGCGGGTGACAAGGTCACGCTGGCGGCGTGCGCCTCCGGCACGAAGCGCACGCATGTGAAAGTGCAGCCCGCAAAGTTCGTGCCGCGACGGTCGCTGCTGCTGTCGGCCCGCGACTTGGAATCCATCGGTGCAAGGGTTGCCGGGGCGGGCAAGGTCGCGCCGAATGATGTTCCCCGCTTGCCCGCAAGCGAGCGCGTGACGCTGAAAGCGCCCACGCCCGCGCCCGGCGCGGATGCATTCCGCTGGTTCTTCTTGGCCGGCAACCCGCCATGGTCGCCGACGCGCCACTCGCTGGCGAACGTTCGCATGATCCAAAAGGAGTTTCCGCTCAAGCTCAGGAACGTTTACTCCTTCTTCACCATCTACGCCGAGATCGACGGCTTCGACCCCAGCACGATGCCGGGCCGCCCAACCGCGGAACGCGCCCTGCTGGACCGCTGGATCCTGTCCGAACTCGACATCTTGGCGGGCCGGGTGCGGGAGAACATGGATGCCTTCCTCGCGTACGAAGCCGCGGCGGAACTCGGCAAGTTCGTCGACGCGCTCTCGAACTGGTACGTGCGCCGCAGCCGCCAGCGTTTCTGGAAGGGCGAGTTCGACGCTGACAAGTCGGATGCGTACGCGACGCTGTATGAGTGCTTGGTGAGCGTAGCCAAGCTCAGCGCCGCCTTCACGCCGTTCATGGCGGAAGAGATCTACCAAAACATCGTGCGAGGAGCGGGCGTCGCAGGACGGGAGAGCGTTCACCTGTGCGACCTGCCCGTCAGCCTAGGTCGCGTCGATGAGAGCCTCTCGGAAGAAATGGCCGCGGTGCGCGGGATCGTCTCGCTCGGCCTGAGGGTGCGGACGGACCACCAGCTGAAGGTGCGCCAGCCGCTGCGCAGGGCGGAGGTCGTGATCGCCGATCCGGGCCTGCGCGAGCGCGTCAAGCCGTACTCTGCCTTGGTGGAGGACGAGCTGAACGTCCACGAGGCTGCCTTTGTGGACGGCGGCCAGGCCCATGTCAGATACGTGGTCAAGCCAAACTTCCGGCGGCTCGGCCCGAGGTTGGGACCGAAGATGAAGCAGGCCAAGCGAATCTTCGAGGAGCTTGACGCCGCCAGGCTCCGGGCGAGCCTGCTTGCCAACGGGACAACTAGCATCGACTTTGATGGCGAGGATCTAGTCCTAGACAGCGAGGATGTCCAAGTGAGCGTCGAGGCCGAAGAGAGCTTCGCCGCCGCAGGCGACTCGACGATGGTTGCGGTGCTGAGCACCGAACTCGACGAAGAGCTGCTCGACGAGGGATTCTATCGCGAGCTCCTGCACCGCGTGCAGAATCTGCGCAAGACTGCGGACATCGAGTACACGCGGCGCATCGGACTCTTCGTAGAGGGAGCGGACCGGACGGCCCGGATCGTGGCGCAAAACCGGGAGCACCTGATGGCCGAGACTCTTTGCACGAAGCTGGCCGAATCGCCTATCAGCGAGGCGGACGCCATCAGGGAAGCCTTTCAAATCGATGGCGAGCAGATCCGATTGGAGATGCTGCCGCTGTGATGGCGCGTGCGGGAATCCAAGCAGGCATGGTGAAGCGTGGAAGCACCGGCGCATACACCCCTAGTCGGGCAGGACCTTGACGAGCTCAGCGATCTGATTCGATCGCTCGGCGAAGCTCCGTACCGGGCGCGTCAGATCTACCAAGGCCTGTACCGCGACCAGGTCGGAACCGCTTCTGCGATTTCGACGCTGCCCTGGAGCTTGCGGGAAGCCCTGGAGCGGGATCACGGCAGCGGGCAGCCCGCCGTCCATTCCCGCTTTATGTCGACCGACCGCACCGTGCGTTACCTTCTCCGCCTGGCGGACGAACGTACCGTCGAAGCGGTCTTCATTCCCGAATCCGACCGCGACACGCTCTGCATTTCGAGCCAGGTCGGCTGCGCGGTGGACTGCAAGTTCTGCCTCACGGCACTGATGGGACTGGAACGCAACCTGACCGCCGGAGAGATCGTCGGGCAAGTGCTGGCCATATCGATGGACCAAGGGCTTGACGCTCGGAAACGGCCGATCAACATCGTGATGATGGGCATGGGCGAGCCGCTGCTCAACCTCGGCTCGGTGATGAAGGCCACGCGTCTGCTGGCGGATCCCGATGGCGTGGGCATTCCGCAGCGCAGGATCACGGTCTCGACCGCAGGCATCGTGCCCAAGATCGCGGAGTTCGGGAGCCATCCGGTGCGGGGAAAGCTCGCGATCTCATTGAACGCTTCCAATCAGCAGCAACGCTCGGAGATCATGCCGCTGACCACCAAGTACCGATTGGAGGACCTGCTGCAGGCGTGCCACGAATACCCGCTGCGGCCGTGGGAGAAGCTCACTTTCGAGTACGTACTGTTGCGGGACGTCAACGATTCCGACGACGATGCACGGCGCGTCCTGGGCTTGGTGGCGGGACTGAAGTGCTCAGTCAACCTGATCGCACTCAATCCCGGCGAGGGCATCCCCTACGAGACTCCCGAGGATCGGCGTGTCCGGGCCTTTCGGGCTATCTTGCACCCGCGTATTCCCTGCTTTGTGCGCAGACCGCGCGGCCGCGACATCTTCGCCGCTTGCGGGCAGCTCCGCCGGGCCAGCGAAGCGGCATCGGACCAGAACTCAACATCCTAGGCAGTGCGCAGTGGGTGGCTCGCCACTGGTGTGACGCACCGAACGTGGATTGCGCACGAACGGGTTCCGCGCGCGTCCGGGTCCAAGGTGCGTTCGTATAATCGCGATATGGCAATTGAGACCACCGTCGTGGGCAGCTACCCGATCCCGCTATGGCTGTACGGCGACAGCTCGAAGGGCACGCTGCGCGACGCGGTGTCGGTAGTCCTGCACACGCAAGAGCGGATCGGCATCGACGTGGTGGCCGATGGCGAATTGAACCGTTTCGATCCCTCGCATCCCGAGACCAACGGGATGATCGACTACTTCGTAAGCCAATTCTCCGGCGTTCGCACAGAGTACTCGATCAGCGATCTGGATCTGTTCCAGGCTGAGGTCGGCATGGCCTTTAGGACGGCCCCTGCGGGCGTCGTCACCGAGCAGATCGGAGAAGGCACGCTCAACCTTCCAGCTGACTATGAATTCGTGCGGGATCTTGCGACCAAGCCGCTGAAGTTCACCTGCACGGGGCCGCACATGCTCACGAAGACGCTGACCGATCGCCACTACGGAAGCCGCGAGGAACTCTGCATGGCGGTCGCCGGCGTCCTGCGCTCGCAGCTGGAGCGAATTCCGGCGGAGGTCATCCAACTCGACGAGGCGAACATCACCGGCCACCCGGAAGAGTCGGAATGGGCTGCTGCGGCCCTCAATCATGTGCTCGACGGAGTCAGCGGGCGTAAGGGAGTACATCTGTGCTTCGGCAACTACGGCGGGCAGCAGATCCAAGCCGGAATTTGGAATGACTTGCTGCCCTACCTCAATGCCCTGCGCTGTGACTTCTTCCTGCTGGAGTTCGCCAGGCGAGGATACGACGAACTTCATGCCCTCAAGGAACTCAATCCGTCAGCAGGGCTCGGACTCAGCGTCGTTGACATCAAGGACAACGAAGTCGAGGCTGCGGATCTGATCGCGTCGCGCATCGAACAGGCCGCCAAGATTTTGGGCGAGGAACGCATCCATTACATCAATCCCGACTGCGGGTTCTGGATGCTCTCCCGCAGTGTTGCGGACCGCAAGATGCAGGCTCTGGTGGCCGGCCGGGACTTGTATCAGGGCTCGTGCTGAGCGCAGTTGAACGATCGCTGCTTGGACATCCCTAACGAGGCACTCCTCGCTGACATGTCAAGACCGCTTACACGTCAGGCTTGTCGTAGAAAGAAATCCGCAGAATCTTGACAGGTCACTGCTGACATGTCAAGACGGTTGACACGTCGGACTCGTCATGGAAAGAAATCGCCAAAAGCTTGACACGACCTCGCTGACACGTCAAGACCGTTTACACGTCAAGCTTGTTGTAGAAAGAAATCAGCAGAACCTTGACGCATCGCTGCTGACGTGTCAAGACGGTTGACACGTCAGGCTCCTCATGGAAAGCAATCGCCGAAAGCTTGACACATCAGAGACGAAGTGGAACCCGGTACCAACACTATTCACCAAAGCGCGCAGACGCTCCCATCAAGCTACGAAGTTCCGTTGCTGCCACTGCCGACCTCAATCGAGACGCCCGCAGTCCTTAGAGCGTCTGCTCGAGCCCATAGACATCTAGCTGAACTGAAGGGCCGAGCAGCCTCCGTTTCCAACCCAACGATACTGCTGGACACACTGACGCTGCAGGAGGCCCGCGCAAGCTGCGAGGTCGAAAACATCGTCACTACCCAAGACTGGCTGTACCGAGCCGACTTATTCCCGGACTCGGCAGTAGACCCAGCAGCCAAAGAAGTCGCTCGATATCGAACCGCGGTCAAGCGAGGCTTCGATTGGCTTCGGTCGGAGAACAGCCGATTGACCAACGACCTCTTGATTGAGCTCTACCAGCTGGTGACGTCTCGCGCCGATGGCTTCCGCACCGAACCTGGGACAGTTATCGGGAACGCTTACACCGGCGAGATCGTTTACGTGCCGCCCCAAGATCCAAGCGAGGTTGCCGCGAGGATGACAGAGCTGGAGCGATTCACTAATGACAATGAGCTGTCTTCCTTGGATCCGTTAGTGAAGATGGCCGTGATCCACCATCAGCTCGAGAGCATCCATCCGTTCGCGGATGGAAATGGCAGGGTTGGGCGGATCATTAACGTCTTGTACCTAGTGCGTAGCGGTGTGCTGGAATCCCCGATCCTTTGCCTGAGTGAATTCATCGCGCGAAATAGAGCTGACTACTACCGAGCCCTTCAAGGGGTTCGCGATGAGGAGCATTGGGAAGGTTGGCTGCTGTACATGTTGCATGCTGTCTCGGAGACAGCTCGCCGAACCCTAGTCATCGTGGAACGAATTTGCGAACTGAGGGCGGAATACAAGCATGCGATCCGCTCGAAGCTCCCGAGAATCTATTCACGCGAGTTGGTGAACAATATTTTCCGTAACCCCTATACCAAGATCGACTTCGTTCGGCGCGAAGTGCGGGTATCCCGACCCACAGCCGCTCGCTACCTCGAAGCCCTGACCGAGGAGGGCTTCCTCAGCAAGAGATCTGCGGGCAGGGGGAACTACTACGTCAATACTCGGTTGGTGGATCTCTTCTCCGAGGCCGACGGGAGACCCAACCAGCACTAGGCGTGGGTCCAGGCATTGCAGAGCGGCTCTTGCTGGTTGCGTCAGCTGGGCACGGCGCCGGTCCAAGCTCGCGATCAACCAAATCGAGGCCATCAACGGCCAGCCGAGTTCTTGCACCACAATCGCGGCTACTCTCGCTCTGAGGACGCGCTCAGACTCGGCAGGCCGCGTTGCGTTTCTATGAAAGCCGGCGGAACTCGTTCGGGCTCTCGTGGCAACTCCGATCAAAGCCACTTCACCGTCTCTGGCTCCAAAATGCTCGGCCTAATCGGCACTCCCTCATTCGCTACGATTAGGGGTCTAGGCGCGCTCGAATTCCGGCGGCCTCTCGCGGATAGCTTGATGAAGGCGGTAGTTCTCGCAGCGGGCCGGGGCACGCGCATGAAGGCCCTGACCGCCGACTGCCCCAAGCCCATGCTGCCGCTGGCCGGCAGGCCCATGCTGGCCCATCAGCTGGAACGGTTCGCAACTGCCGGAGTAGACGAAGCCTGTATCGTGATCGGCTACAAGGGCGAGATGATCCGCGAGTACTTCGCGGATAACCCGCCCGCTGGGATCGAGCTGAGCTATGTCGTTCAGCATGAGCCGAACGGCACGGGCAGCGCTGCTCTTCTCGCGAAGGACTTCGTCGGCGCCGGTCCATTCTTGCTCACGTTTGGAGACATCATCGTGGATCCCCAGGTCTACAGCGAGTTGATCGAACGAGGACCCGGCGCGGAGATGGTTTTGGCGCTGACCCATGTCGACGATCCCTATAGGGGAGGGGCGGTATACGTGGAAGCAGACCGCGTCGTGAGGATCGTGGAGAAGCCCCCGAAAGGTACATCGACGACCAATTTCTTGTGCGCCGGGGTCTACCTGTTCCGTGATCGCTTCTTCGGGTCCTTGGCCGGATTGGGCCTTTCTGCTCGCGGCGAATATGACCTGACAGACGCGATTTCCCAAGTCGTGAGTTCGGGAAGGACTGTGCGTTTCTTCGAGGTTCCCGGTTTCTGGCGCGACGTGGGCCGCCCCGAAGATCTCGAGCCAGCCAGCCGCCACGTGAGTCAACCATGAGCTCAGCCCTTGACAACCTCCTCGCCCGAGCCAGGCAGGGCGTGGAGTCGATCAGCCTGCCCGAGGAGATCAAGCACTCGGCGCTGGGAAATTTCGAGGACTGGCTCGGAACGGACAAGCTCGCTGGGTTAGTCCCGCGCAGCGACTACGGCGCGATCCTGCGCTGGATGGTCGAAGCGGAGAAGTTCGATCTCTTGATCGACAGCTTCTACCAAGTGATCCCGTTCGGAACTGGCGGGCGCCGCGGGCCCGTCGGAGTGGGTCCGAATCGCATCAATCCCTACACGATCGCCTCGTCAGTGCAAGGCCACGTCGAATACCTCCGCCAGCGCTTCGGCGAGGCGGAGAGGCTGAGGGTCGTCATCGCGAACGACGTGCGCGCCTTCCATGACATCCGCGGGACTTACCCAAACGACTTGGAGAATCCATTGCTGGGGTTGAGCTCCAGGGACTTTGCACGCATCGCCGCTACGGTGTACTCCTCGGCCGGGGTCGAGGTCTATGCCCTGCCCTCGAGTGACGGGGGCTACATTTCTACGCCAGAGCTGTCCTTCCTCATCCGCTGGGTCGGCGCCCAGGGTGGGATTAACGTCAGCGCGTCGCACAACCATCCCGATGACAACGGAAGCAAGTTCTACAACGCCGAGGGAGGCCAAGAGATCCCACCTGACGATGAGAGACTGGCCGCCATCGTCGAGCGCGTCAAGGAGATCAACATCCCTGCAGAGGCTGCGGCCCGCAACTCCCACCTGATTCACGCGATTCCTCCCGAGGCGAGGCAGGCATTCATTGACATGAACCTTGCGTTGCGCTTGCGGAGGCCTGGAGGCGCAGGAAAGTTTGTCTTTACTAGCCTGCACGGCACTGGCGTCGACACGGTTGGGCGCTGCTTAGAGGAAATGGGCTACGCCAAAGGGCGTCAGCTCTTCTACGTCGATCAACAGTGCGAGATCCGGAGCGACTTCAGGCACGTCACGTTCCGGAGCCCAAACCCGGAAGTGCCCGAGTCCCTGCAGATGGGCATCGAGCTGGCCGGCAAGGTCGGCGGCGATTTGCTCTTGGCGACCGATCCCGACGCAGATCGCTTGGGCGGAGCGGCCCGCTGCGGAGACGGCTACGCCTTTCTCACCGGCAACGAGTTCGCCGCGATTCTAGCCCGGTACAGGCTGGACGCGCTGGAAGCTGCAGGACGTCTTCCCGAGCGGCCCTTGGGCATCAAGACCGAGGTTACCACCGACCTGATCCGGCGGCTCATTGAATCGCGTAACGGTGCGGTGATCGGCGATTTGCTGGTGGGATTCAAGTACGTTGCCGCAGTGTTGGGATCGCTTGAGCGTACCGGCCAGTACCGCGACATTCGAGCGTCGCTGGACGACTTCGTGCTCGCCGCCGAAGAGAGCCACGGATTCATGCTCACGCCCGAAGTCCGCGACAAGGACGCCGCCGGCGCGGCGGTGGTGCTGGCCGAACTGACATCGGAATTAGCTGAGCGCGGAGAGACGGTCTACGACTACTTGGTGGATACCTACAAGCGATACGGATATCACGCCAACACCGTGCGGTCGACCGTGATGCAGGGTGCCAAGGGCTCGGCCGATATCCGCAAGATCCAGCAGCTGCTGCGCGGCGATCCTCCGAAAGTACTTGGAGGGCGCGCGGTTTTGAGCGTCAACGACTATTGGAATGAGGTCAAGTATGGACCGTTCCTTTCGGAGACCGACAAGAGTTCCCGCAACCTGATCAGCTACACCGTCGAAGGGGGCATCAAGGCGACGATCCGCCCGTCGGGCACTGAGCCGAAGAACAAGCTCTATCTCGAGCTGGCGGCCGCTCCGCTGGGTCCAGACGCCTCACTGGAGGAGTTCACTGAACACCGCCAAGCGGTAGATCGGGAGGTCAAGGAGTTTTCGAACAAGTTCCTTGCCCAGATGCTCGCTCTGATTGGCGTGTCGGTGCCGGAGTACGCATTTGAGATCTCCGATCTCGTACCCCTGCAATACAAGGTGGACTTCTGCGACCGGTTCCTACCGGAGTTTCGAAGGCGCGCCGAAGCCGCTGTGGAGAACTCCGCTTCGGAACGGGAACTCAGCACGTGGGTCGACGAAACCTTGCGGCCGTACGGGCCAGATGCTCGCATCTTGGTGCGGCGGGCCTTCCATGCGTATGCCGCGACATCTGCCGAGTCCGATACTCTCGCGGTGCAGCGGCGAGTGTTCTCCGACGCGTAGTGGGTCGCGACCACGGCGACACGGTGCGACGCAATGGCCCCAAAGAGATCGTTACAATGAGTGAGCGGGCGAAAGATCTCGCCTAGCCCTCGTTGCGGAGAGGTGGCCGAGTGGCTTAAGGCGCACGCTTGGAAAGCGTGTTTAGGGGTAACTCTAACGAGGGTTCGAATCCCTCCCTCTCCGCCGCGATGTCAACATAAGTTGTTAAAAACAAATGACTTAAAAGTAGAGAATCCGCATTCCTTCTCACACAACAAACATCGGTCTTGCGCAAACACATACGAGTGCAGAGTAAATAGTCACCGCCACCGTGCGCAGTCGGCCGTCGGGTGGCTAGCGACGGCCTAGATAGTCGAGTTCCCCGGCCTCGATTCGGACCTGCAGCCGGTTTTCCGGCGGCGGGAGCGGGCAAGTCGTGTATGGATTGAACGCGCAAGGCGGATTGTAGGCTTGGTTGAAGTCGACGGTAGTCCTTCCGTCGAGGTCGGGCATGTCGGCATAAAGAAACCTCGCGGAGGGATAGGTTTCGCTTCCGCTAGTCAGGTCGCTGAAGACGAACCATAGCCGGTCGTCGTAATCGATTGCGGTCAGACGGAGCGCATCGCCCTTAACAGTCAGCGCAACGGATCCGCTAGTGCGTAGGGTCAGGACGTCGCCGAGGTTGTTAGCCAGTTCCATGGTGCGCGGCTTGTCGTGCGGGATGTAGCGTCCGCGGATCCGGAACGACTCGTCTACTGGGTACCAGCGTAGCTTCGTGAATTCGCGCCTGATTTCACTCTCCGAATCTCTCAAACGCATTGCCAAGCGGTCGCCACTCTCATGACAGAACAGCGAGAGGGGACCAAGGGTGATGGTCGGTTGATCGGACCCTTCGGACGGCCAGAGTTGTGCGGCATCGACGCTGCGCCCATCCACCAACAGGGTCTGTCCTTCGACTGCTCGCACGCTGACCCCACCGTCCCGCAGCGTGATGATCCCTGCACGCTCGGGCCCGGCCCGTAATTTGATGTCGTTCTGTGGCGACGAACCGAAGCTATTGTTGCCCTCGTTGAGAAAGAAGAGTCCGGTGAGCGTCAGCCAGCCGTCGTCAGCCTTGAGCCGTGCCTCGCGTTCGGTGCGCCATGCTTCGATTTCTGCCGCGTAGTCGTGGGGGGACGGCGTCCCGCATGCCACCAGCATCGCAAGAAACGAGATAGCCCCTGCAGACAGTCTGGTCGTCATTTTCGGTCGCTGCTTCCATTGGGTTGGCGATGGATCCGAAGTCCCAATTGGCCTCCGGCGGCAACCCGAGGGTGGCTCCGTTCACTAAATTCTAGTTGAACGGTGACGTTCCGGATCGTAGACGCCACCCTCCTCCGGGCTCGTGGCGGCCGATGCAGCCATGACCGTTCGGTGCGTACATCTCCGGGGCGTGGAGCGTGGCGAAGCCGGGCTGTGGCGGTGCGTCGGGTTGTGCGGGGTGGCCAAGCGGGCCACCTGTTGATGGGCGGGGCACATTGGCCGCCGGTTCCAGCGCGTCGCCGCCCCCGCGCCCTACCAATCTCTCCTCGATCCTTGCACAGCCAAAATACAACTCCGCTGTAGGGTGCTACAAAGCCGGTCCGAATCTATCTCTCGGCACCCTAGCTGGCGCACTTGAATCAACCCTGCGGTCGGAGGACACGAGGCCGCCGTCGAAGCGAGCGATTACCCCACGGAGGCCGTTGTTGGGGAGTCCGACTGTGGTACAGTGTGTTGGCACGAGGCGCGGTCCTTGGAGAGTTCGTAATCGACTGATAAGAAACTGCTTACCATGGATTGACGCCTCATGCCTGCCCGCCGTGGTGAGATATTCTAGCTAGCGTTTGCCGCCCCAGTACTTCGGAGCGGAAAACCATCGGTTCCGAGCTACGGACGATACCAAGCCGCAGCACCGGACGAGGGCTACTGACATGAAAGCCACCGAAGCCAAATTTCTGGACTTCCTCGAGAAGTCACCACAGTTCGTCATTCCGATCTATCAGCGCACGTACTCATGGTCCAAGCGTGAATGCCGCCAGCTTTGGAATGACATCGTCCGAACCGGGAGTGACGATGCCATCTCGGCCCATTTCGTCGGTTCCATCGTCTACATCGAGAGAGGCCTGTCCCCTGTATCCCGTCGGTCGCCTCTGCTCGTGATCGATGGCCAACAGAGACTGACCACGGTCACATTGATTCTCGAAGCCTTAGCGCGCGAGCTAGGGGACAGCGAGCCCGTTGACGGCTTCTCAGCCAAGAAACTACGCAGCTACTATTTGCTGAATCCGTTGGAGGAGGGGGAGCGTGGATTCAAGCTGCTGCTCACACAAACCGACAAAGCCAGCCTGCTGGCCTTGGTTCAACAGAGGGCGCAACCCACCGACCAATCTCTGCGTGTCACTGAGAACTTCGCCTTCTTCGATGAGCAAGTGAAAAATCTTGGTGCCGACCTTCCAGCGCTTTGCCACGGCCTTGCGAAGTTGGTCGTGGTCGACATCGCGCTCAGTCGAGAGCAGGACAATCCTCAACTCATCTTTGAGAGCATGAACTCGACCGGCCGAGCGCTGAGCCAAGCCGATCTGATCCGCAACTTCATCCTGATGGGACTGGAGCCCACTCACCAGACTCGGCTGTATGAGGATCATTGGCGGCCGATGGAAGTGGGTTTCGGTCAGGAGGGGTACGGCTCACATTTCGACAGCTTCATGCGGCACTACCTCACGCTTAAGACAGGCGAGATACCGAACGTTAGGGCGGTATACGAAGCGTTCAAGTCTCATGCCGGAACGCCGGGCATAGCCGCTGCCGGCGTAGACGCGCTGGTCGAGGATGTTCGCGCCTTCGCGGGCCATTACTGCGCGATGGCGTTGGGCAAAGAAACCAACAAGAAGCTCGCCGAGGCCTTTCGTGACCTCAGAGAGCTGAAGGTGGACGTCGCCTATCCGTTCTTGCTTGAGCTCTACGACGATTATTCCTGCGGAGGGCTCGACAGTACCGACTTCGAGGCTGCCGTCCGGTTGGTCGAGGCTTACGTATTCCGCCGCGCGGTATGTGCGATCCCTACAAACTCGTTGAACAAGACTTTCGCCACTTTCGGGCGTGCGCTGCAGAAAGACCGGTACCTTGAGAGCGTTCAGGCGCACCTACTGACGCTCCCTTCCTATCGCCGGTTCCCGGGCGACGAGGAGTTCAAGCGTGAGTTTGTCGTGCGTGATCTCTATAACTTTCCTCGTCGAAGCTACTGGCTGCGTCGACTCGAAAACCATGGCCGCAAGGAGCGTGTTCCAGTCGACGAATACACGATCGAGCATATTCTTCCGCAAAACGAGAATCTGTCCAAGAAGTGGAGGGACGAACTCGGACCTGAGTGGCAGCGCGTTCAGGAGATCTGGTTACACACGCTCGGCAACCTTACGCTCACTGGCTATAACGCCGAATACAGTGACCGACCCTTTGCAGAGAAGCGTGACATGAAGGGGGGATTCCGGGAGAGCCCACTAAAGCTCAATGAGGGTCTGAGCGGCCTCGATAAGTGGGATGAAGCGGCTATCAAGAACCGCTCTCAACACCTTGCCGCAGTGGGCACGGGTGTGTGGGAGGCGCCTTCATTGCAAGCCGAAGTGCTCGAGTTGTACCGCACGCACGGCGAGAAAGCAGCGGACTACACGATCGATGACCATCCTCGGCTCGCAATCGGTTCGCCCATGCGCTACCTGTTCGAGATCTTTCGAAAAGACGTTCTGGCGCTCGACCCGTGCGTCTCGGAGGAATTTCTCAAGCTCTATGTCGCCTATAAGGCAGAGACCAACTTCGTAGACATCGTGCCCCAGAAGAGCCGCCTCCGCCTGTCGCTCAATATGCAGTTTCACGAGCTTCATGATCCGAAAGGCCTAGCCAAGGATGTCACTAGCCTTGGTCGTTGGGGAAACGGCGATGTAGAAGTGGGCTTTAGGAAGCCAGAGGAGTTGCCATATGTGATGGGTCTGGTCCGGCAAGCGTTGGAAAAGCAAATGGGAAACGGGGAGGCTGAAGCATGAGAGGGGCCGGGCGATGAAACAGGAGAAGATCACGCTCGCCCAGCTCGAGTCCTTCCTCCTTAAGGCCGCCGACATCCTGCGCGGCAAGATGGACGCCTCGGAGTTCAAGGAGTTCATCTTCGGCATGCTGTTCCTGAAGCGGCTTTCTGACGAGTTCGACCGCAAACGTGACCAACTCCGCAAGAAGGACTTCGCCCATCTCAAGGCGGATCAGAAACTCGTGGCTGAACTGCTCGAGGAAAAGACATCCTACGGCGAGACTTTCTTTGTCCCCGTTAGAGCCCGCTGGCACGAGCCCTGGGAGGACAGCAACGGAGATCCCGTGCCGGCCCTGAAGGACCTCAAACACGACATCGGCAACATGCTCAACAAGGCTATCGCTAAGATCGAAGACGAGAACCATGCGCTCGCCGGTGTGCTAAAGAACAACATCGATTTCAACGCCGTAAAGGGCAGGACCAAGATCCTGGACCAGAAGTGGAAAGACCTGCTCGACCACTTCAGCCAGCCTGGGTTCGTTCTCGTCAACGACAACTTCGAGTTCCCCGACCTGCTCGGCGCCGCCTACGAGTACCTCATCAAGTTCTTCGCTGACAGCGCCGGCAAGAAGGGTGGTGAGTTCTATACACCGGGAGAGGTCGTCCGCCTGCTCGTCCAGCTCACCCAGCCGGAGGCCGGCAACACCATCTACGACCCTACGGTCGGCTCCGGCGGCTTCCTCATTCAGTCCCACCAGTATGTGGAAGAGCAGGGCCAGAACGCAGACGACCTCGCCCTGTACGGCCAGGACTCCAACGGCACGGTCTGGTCGATCTGCAATATGAACATGATCCTCCACAACATCACCCGATCCACGATCGAGAACGGTGACACGCTGGAGGATCCGCTCATCCTCGACAACGGGCAGATCCGCAAGTTCGACCGTGTGCTCGCGAACCCGCCGTTCTCGCAGAACTACAGCCGCGCGAGCATGAAGTTCACCAGCCGCTTCCGCGAGTGGTGCCCGGAGACTGGCAAGAAGGCGGACCTCATGTTCGTGCAGCACATGCTCGCCAGCCTCAAGCCCAACGGCCGGATGGCGACGATCATGCCGCACGGGGTCCTGTTCCGCGGCGGCAAGGAAAAGCTCATCCGCGAGCTCTTCATGAATGACGACTGCATCGAGGCCATCGTCAGCCTGCCGCCCGGCCTCTTCTACGGCACTGGCATCCCCGCCTGCGTGCTGGTCTGCAACAAGAGCAAGCCCGACACACTCAAGGACACCGTTCTCTTCATCAACGCCGATCGCGAATACGCCGAGGGCAAGAACCAGAACCGGCTTCGCCCTGAGGACATCGAGAAGATCGATTTCGTCTTCACCCACAAGCGCGAGCTGCCCAAGTACTCGCGCCTTGTGCCCAAGTCCGAGATCGTGGACACCCACGACTACAACCTCAACATCCGCCGCTACGTGGACAACACGCCTGACGCCGAGCCGGAGGATGTCTCGGCGCACCTCATCGGCGGAATCCCGGAGATGGAGGTCTCTGCGCTCACAGAGGACTTCGCCAAATTCGGCGTTAGCCCGAATTCACTCTTCGAGCCCGGGCGTCCCGCCTACCTCGCCTTTCGCGAGTCCATCAACGCCAAACCCTCGATCGAGTCGACGCTCGAAGCCGATCCGGCCCTACTCGGCACTCTTACCCGACACCTTGACGCTCTCGAATCTTGGTGGTTCGTCGCCAAGGACGACTTCGCCCAGCTCCAAGATGCCGGCAACGGCGGCAAGAAGATGCCCGAGATCCGCCACCAACTGCTCACCGCCCTCAAGGCCAAGCTCGTGCCGCTGGGCGTGCTCGACGAATTCAAGAGTGCCGGCGTCTTCGTTAACTGGTGGCAGCAAATCCGCTACGACCTCAAAACCATTGTCTCCACCGGCTGGCACCACACGCTCATCCCCGACAGATACCTCATCGCCGAGTACTTCCAGGCGGAGGCCGAGGCCATCGAGGCGCTGGAGGCGACCATCGCCGAAGCCCAGAGCGAGCTGTCGGAGGCCATCGAGACCGCCCAGGAGGTCAGCGGCTACGAGCCCGACGAGGACAAGATGGCCCCTGCCACCGTCATCAAGAAGGCCCTCAAGGCACTCATCGACGACCTGAAGGACAACGCCGACGCTTCCGCCAAGAAGGAACTCAAGAACCTCGCTGACCAAGATATGGTCATCAAGGCGATCGAGAAGCGGATCAGGGACGCCAAGGCGACGCTGAAGGAGAAGGCAGCAGAGCTGAAGTTAATGCTCGAACTCAAGCGCCTCGGTGCCGACGACTTCAAGGCCGAGACCCAGGCGCTGATCGCGCAGGCCCATGACCGTCTTGTGGGGCTGGACCCGAAGTCGAATGCCGACAAGAAGACCATCACCGCGCTCCACAAAGACAAGGAAGCGCTGAACGCGCGCCTAGTGCGGACTGACGCGATGCTCAAGGCGATCGGGGGCCAGATCAGCGAGACCAATGCCCGCCGGCTGATCCTCATGAAGATCTACGACATCGCCCACGCCGAACTCGACCGCTACCTCAATGAAGAGAAGCGAGCGCTGGTGCGAGCTGTCGAGAATCTGTGGGAGAAGTACGCCATCTCCGCGGACACATTGGAGAGTGATCGAGTGACCACGCTCGCCACGATGGGCGGTTTCCTGAAGGGGTTGAGGTACCTGTCATGACGCTTCCTCATGGATGGAAAGAGGGGCGACTCGGCGAGCTCTGTTCAATTGAGATTGGAGGGACGCCATCACGGGGTGTTGCGGCGTATTGGGACTTCGCCCACGACACCTCGAATGTCTGGGTCTCGATCAGGGATATGCGTCAACGTTTGATCACAGGATCGGCTGAGCAGATCTCTGATCTGGGTGTCAAGACGTCCAACGTCAAGCTCCAGCAACCCGGTACGGTGCTCCTCAGCTTCAAACTGTCCATTGGTCGTGTAGCCATTGCTGCTGTTCCCCTCTTCACGAACGAGGCAATCGCCGGGTTGTCTCCAACTGGCCTGACGCGGGACTTTCTGTTTTATGGCCTCCAAGGTTGGGACTTGCTTCAGGGCGTGGATCAGGCAATCAAGGGCGCGACTCTCAACAAGCAGAAGCTCAAGAAGATTCTGCTTGAGTACCCCGAATCGGAGCGCGAGCAATCCAAGATCGCGGAGGTGCTTTCGACAGTGGATCGTGTGATCGAGCAGACCGAGGCGCTCATCGCCAAACAGCAGCGCATCAAGACTGGCCTGATGCAAGACCTGCTCACGCGCGGCATCGACGAGCATGGCAACCTCCGCTCCGAACAGACCCACAAGTTCAAGGACTCCCCGCTCGGTCGGGTTCCGGTGGAGTGGGATCCGATTCCACTCAGTTCCTGCGGCCAGTGGTTCAGCGGCGGGACTCCATCCAAGGCCATCCGGCGATTCTGGGGCGGCGGGGTTCCGTGGGTCTGCCCGAAAGACATGAAGCAGCTTGAGCTTCACCGGAGTATCGACAGAATTACCGGGGATGCCATCACTGCAGGCGCCCGACTCATGCCGACCGGCACGGTGTTCATTGTCATTCGCGGGATGATCTTGGCGCACACTTTCCCGGTAGGAGTCTCCACGACGGAGGTCGCTTTCAATCAGGACTTGAAGGCGATTGTGCCCAAGCAGGGGCTCATGGGTCGCTATCTGGCGTACTGGCTCTCGTCACACTCTCACCAGTTCCTAAAGCTCGCCACGACCGCGACACATGGCACCAAACGGTTTGACATGGATGAGCTGCAGGCTGCCTTGGTAGGTGTCCCCATGCTGAGAGAGCAGGAATACATCGTGAGGATCTTTGACGAGCAACAGTCGGTCATCGAGCGGCTCCAAGGCCTGACCGCTAAGTTGCAGGCAGAGAAGCGCGGCCTTATGCAGGATCTGCTGACAGGCAATCGCCGCGTGACTCCGCTGCTCGAACGACGCGAAGGAGTCACGACATGAGCAGCTGCACCAGAAGCAGAGGTCATGTAGATGTGGCTCCGTGAACTACAGATCCGTAACTTCCGGCAGATCGACGCGCTCACGGTGAATTTTCCGCGCGGGCTGACGGTATTGGTTGGGGAGAACAACTCGGGTAAGACGACGATCATCGATGCTCTGCGCCTCATGTTGTTCTCAAGCCGGGATTTTGATGCCCTCCGGATTACGGAGGATGACTTCCGTGCCAAAACCGAACACGCACCGATCGAGATCTCCTGCAGGTTTACCGGACTTGAGGATGAGGACGAAGTGCACTTTCAAGAGTGCCTTGTCGATGTCGGTGGTGGCAAGTTCGAGATGCAGGTCAATGCCCGCGTTGAATTCAACGAGACGACGAATCGCTGCAACGTGAAGATGTGGGGCGGCGAGACGGAAGGCGGCTCACTTCCGTCCAACCATTACGATCGACTTGCGACGATCTACTTGCAGCCGCTGCGTGATCCCGAACGCGGCCTGCGGCCTGGCCAGCATTCCCAGGTGTCCCGCCTTATCGACTGCCTGACTGAGGAGGATCAGCGCGCAGACTTTGAAACCATCGCCAAGCGTGCGAATAAGAAGATCCGAGGCCTGAAGCCAGTTAGAGCTGCAAGGCGCGACATCAATGCGCAGATGGCAGCTATCGCAGGTAGTGAACTGACCCAGAAGACGGAGCTGATCTTCACCGACCCAACTTTCCGTCGGATCATCGCAGGGCTACAGCCTGAGATTGAAGGACTTCCGTTTGCCCTCAATGGGCTCGGCTACAACAACTTGATCTTCACATCCGCGACTTTGGGTACGCTCCGGCAGAGTTCACAGTTCTCATTCCGTTCAATCTTGGTCGAGGAACCGGAAGCACACCTGCACCCACAGTTACAGATGCTCCTCCTCAAGCATTTGGCTGATGTCGCCAGCAATCACGAAGACAACGAAGTGCAGGTCATCGCGAGCAGCCACTCTCCTATCCTGGCGAGTCAGGCCCCGATCGACTCGGTCGTATCCGTTCATGAGGTTGATGGCAAGGTCAGCGCAGTTTCGGTCTGTTCCATCACGATTGACGCTGAGATCAAGAAGAAACTCCAGCGGTATCTCGATGCGACCCGCGGGGAGTTGTTTTTCGCCCGACGCATCTTGATGGTGGAGGGGATCGCGGAGGCGCTGCTGCTTCCTGTGCTGGCCAAGATTCTGGGCGGCGACCTGAAGGAGTCGTCGGTGACCGTTCTGAATGCGGATGGGATCAACTTCAACGCGTTCATTCCGTTGCTTGGAGTGGCACGCCTTGGTGTGCCGGTCGTCATACTCACAGACGGCGACGCGAAGAAGATCGGCGGAAAGAGGTCGGCCACCGCGTCAGGCTTGAGAAAGCAGGCAGCCGACATTCCCAATCTGAATGTCGAGATGTCGGAGATAACCTTCGAGCACGAGCTTGCTCGATCAGAATTGCTGCTTCCGCACATGGTGTCTGCGCTCAAGGAACTACATCCCAAGATTGGAGCACGGCTTGAAACCAAGCTCGCAGCGCTCGCGACTGTGGAGGAGAAGGCCACGAAGTTCTTGAACTTGTTCATTGAAAAGTCGGTCTCGAAGGGCCGGTTTGCGCAGGAGCTCGCCGGGGTCTTGGCCGAATGTGATATCAGGGCCAACGCCGTGCCCGAGTACATCCGCAACGCTTTCAAGCATCTGGGTGTTCTCAGTAAGGCGGCAGACGATGGCCGCGATTGATCAACTCCGGAAGGCGATCCTTGCGCAGAGCCCGACAGATCAGCAGAGGGATGCGATCTTTGCTGATGAGTTGGAGTTTCTCTTGCGTGCCGCTCCAGGAAGCGGAAAAACCTGGACATCATGTCGACGCTTTATCTGGAGAGCGGCCAAATGGCCTTATCCTGTTGGAGGATTGGCCCTCCTGTCGTTCACAAACGCTGCCATCCGCGAGTTCAAGACTGCCACGATCAAGATAGGGCGAAGAGAGTTTCTTTCCGATCCGAACTACGTCGGTACGTTCGACTCATTCGTTGAACGTTACATTCTCGCACCGTTTGGCCATCTTCTCGCCGGCGCAGACAAGCGGCCAATGCTATTTCCAGGCCCACGTCCGGGCGACAGGAACAATAAGCAACTGGAGGTGTGGACGGATGGTTGGCGTGGCCGGAGGATCTCCGTTCCAGCATGGGAAGTCATCCCCTATCGGGATGGTGCCAACCTCTGCTTCAAGGCGTCATCCACATTCGGGAATCTGCCCATTGCCGCCAACGCTGAGCATGTCTACAAACCTGTCTACAAACTGCTGTCTCTCGGCTTTTACACCCATGACCAACGGATATTTTGGGCATGCGAGCTCCTGCTCAAGAGACCGCACATTGCGAAGCTCCTCGCCGGGCGTTTTCCCGAGATCATCGTCGATGAAGCACAGGATACGAATCGCTGGCTCTTGATTCTCTTGAAGCTCCTGCGCAACAAGGGCTCGAAGATCACGCTCGTCGGCGACCCGGACCAGTGCATCTTCGAGTTCAGCATGGCGGATGCGAACGCGTTGCCGAACCTGAAGAAGAAGTGGTCAATTCCAGAGATGCCTCTGAGTCAGTCGTTTCGTTGCAACAACCAAATCGCAGCGGCCGTCCGTAACGTGGGCGGGAATGCAAATTTCACCGGAGCTGGTAATGGAGCAACCGAATGGCACCGGGCGTTTGTGGTCAAAGAAACGTCGAATACATTCTCGGATGGCCTAGCGGCGTTCCAACGTCTCGCAGACCAAGCCGGAGTGAGCATCAACTCTGCTGCCGTCATCTGCCGGGGGAATGAGCAACTGGAATCGTTGCGGGGCAAGGTGAACTACACCAAGCTCCAAGGCAAGGCGAAGGCTTTGGCTAAGGCCGCGTTCCTTCGTGATTCCCGATACGATTACCGTGGTGCGTCTGATACTGTCGAACGTATCGTGCGCGAACTCACAGGTGACGACCCTCTGTGGGAGCGCATCGACACCGACCCAAACTCACGCGAGCGCATGGCTGTGGCATTGGCAATTTGGAAGTTCGTCAAGAGCCCGGACCGACTACCACCGGTATCTCAGCTTGGTGCCACATGGATACCTTCGATGCGAACGCAGTTGGAGAGCTTGATCGAGGAAATCGGCTTGCGATGTGACCTAAAGCTCGGGCATCACATCAAAGCAACCGGACTCTCCATCTCTAAGAGGCCTCTGCCGCTCTTCGAATCGGTCCATGACTTCCCGGAAGTGCGGCAGGACACGATTCACCAAGCTAAAGGCGAGAGTATCAACGCGGTGCTGGTCATCGGCAGTACAAGATTCTGGAACTCCGTGATGACGGCGGTACAAAGTGGCGACAACACCGAGAATCGACGGCTGGCGTATGTGGCCATGACGCGAGCTCGCCACCTGCTTGTCATCGGGTTACCGAAGGGGCACTATGACAAGCACTTAAAGACCTGGCTGGAGTGGGGCTTCAGGGTGGCGACATGATGGATGCCAGAATCGAACCGGACGATCAACGACGTTGTTCCGGGATGAGAGTATGACGGCCACGCAGCCACAGTGCATCAAGCTGGACCAACGCGGGCACATGGAGAAACCGCTGCTCGATCACCTTTCGGGCTTGGATCGGGAGGTTATCGACTTGACGGAAAAGAAGCAGACGCCGGACGCTGCCCATCGGGAGGGCTCCACCGTGGTTGTGATCCTTCCGGTGGCGCGCGAGCGGCTCAAAGGCATCAACGCCTAGCTCAAAGACGATCAGTTCGAGGAGGTTGTTAGGTAGCTCGCCGGCGCGTAACGCGTCACGCCATTGCGTGAATCCGTCGAGCCCAACTAATCAACGAATATTGCGATGGACGAACCCAAATCACTCGATAGCCTCTTCAAGGAGAAGCTATTCCGAATTCCCGACTACCAGCGCGGTTACGCTTGGGGACGCGAGCAGTTGGAGGCCTTCTGGGAGGATCTCATCAACCTACCCGACCGTCGCTCCCACTATACCGGCGTGCTAACTCTGAACGAGATTCCGGCTGCCGACGTCAAGCAGGATGACAAAGAGTTCTGGCTGGTCGATGACCATTCGTACAAGCTGTACCACATCGTCGATGGCCAGCAGCGGCTGACGACCTTCACGCTGTTTCTGCAAGCCTTCATCGAGTTGCTTCGCAGCTTGCGCGAAAACGAGGACCAAGCGGATGACTTGATCTACCTGACCGACACGCTCAGCATCGCGGACGTTGAAAGCAAGTTTCTGTTCAAGGTGAAACCAGCCGGAGAGGCCTTTCGCACTTACAAGTTCGGCTACACGGTTGACAACCCCAGCTACGAGTACCTGCGGTACCGGATTCTGGGCGAAGCGGGTGGTGGAACGGTCTTCGAGACGTTCTATACGCTCAACCTCAGCAATGGGAAGCGCTACTTCAAGGAGCAACTGCGAGCCTGGCACGAAGAAGAAGGGATCTCAGGGCTCCAGGGCATTTACCGTACGCTGACCAAACGGTTCCTGTTCAACGAGTACATCATCAAGGACGAGTTTGACGTCTTCGTCGCCTTCGAGACGATGAACAACCGCGGCAAAAGGCTTTCAGATCTGGAATTGCTCAAGAATCGTTTGATCTACCTGACGACCATCTATACCGATGCGGAGCTCGATCCTGCTGAGCGCAGAGATCTCCGAAACTCCATCAACGACGCTTGGAAGGAGGTTTATTTCCAGTTGGGGCGCAACAAGTTGAAGCCGCTGAACGACGACGAGTTTCTGCGGGCCCACTGGATGATGTATTTCAAGTTCTCTCGGCAGACGGGGCGAGACTACATCAAGTTTCTGTTGGAGGAGCAGTTCGCACCGCAGCGTGTCCATCGCAAGATTTCTCAGCCGGTGGAACTGGAGGAAGCCGAGGAGCAGACAACTGACGCCGACCTAGAGGCGGACGACGAGAATGGGCTAGACGAGGTCGAAAGCAGCGTGCCGAAGAAGGTGGCTGAGTTGGGGCCAGACGAGATTCGCGACTACGTCAAGAGCCTCAAGGCGTCTTCGGTTCACTGGTTCAGCACGTTCTACCCTGAGATGTCTGACGAATTGACGCGGGAAGAAATCGAATGGATTCAACGTCTGAATCGGCTGGGCGTGGCTTATTTTCGCCCGTTGCTGATGGCGATTCTGAAGAAGCGCTATGATCCCGGCCAGCGTGTTGTGGCCTTCAAGGAGATCGAACGGTTTCTCTTCGTCGTGTTCCGGCTGACCCAAGCCCGTTCGAACTATCGCAGCTCGGAGTTCAGCAACGCCGTCCGCGCCATCGACCGCGACGACATGGATTTGGCGGAACTGAAGGAGCGACTCCGGGAGGGTATGAGCTTCACCTTCACGGATGAGGGCCATTTTGCGAATGACGACTTCTGTCTGTTGCTTCAGAAGAAGTTCGAGAAGCGCCAGGGCTACTACGACTGGTCCGGCTTGCGGTATTTTCTCTACGAGTACGAATTGAAGCTGCTGTCCAGCAGTCGCCAGAATAAGGTCGACTGGGAGGATTTGCTCAAGACGCCGAAGGACACGATCTCCATCGAGCACATTTATCCGCAATCCGAGACGGTGGAATGGAGGCAGGCCTTCAAGAGTATCCGTGAGGAAGAGCGGGATGCATACCGCAATAGCCTCGGGAATCTGTTGCTGCTCTCTTCCGCGATCAACTCGTCACTGCAGAACCACTCCTTCGCCAAAAAGAAGGAGCCCAAGGACAACCGCGATGGCAGTAAGCTCCGCAACGGTTATAGAGACGGATCGCACTCGGAAATCGAAGTCGCCCGTTGCGAAGAGTGGGGGCCCGATGAGATTCGCGAGCGAGGCATGCGATTGATTAGATTCATGGAGAAGCGCTGGGACATCTGTTTCGCGGATGACCAAGCACGGGAGAAGATGCTGTTTATCGGAAGCGTCGATGGCGAAGAGCCCGATGGAGTAGCTTCAGAATGAGTTCCCTAGGCAAAACGCC
>JAJDZN010000206.1 GCA_022824585.1 Bryobacterales bacterium
AGTGGACGGAAATCCGCCTGAATCAAGGGCAAATAGCCATCTAGCGCCGGGAAAGTGGCACAGTATACAGAATTGGTCTGCGTCCAAGTCCAGCTATATCAATAGTTTTCGTGTCTCTAACGGAATTCTGACGCGGTAGCACGGCGCTATGTTATGGGTTGGGGCTTGGATGCATGAATTCTCGGCGCGTTCAGCCCAGAAACCCTCGTAGTCGCCGCTTAGAACGCCGTAACGCATGGCGAGTACGGTGTCCTACAGGAGAGGCATCTGCACTTGACCGGTAGCCCGGATGTCCCGAAGTCAATGCTGAACTGTTCCAGCGAAATGGCCAACCGGCTCAAGAATGCGGAATACGAGCCGCCTATGGACTATTGGATCCAGATATTGCCGCAGTAATGCAACTGTCAGTTCGGGATTTGTTACGACCCGCTCTGTTGGGTGTTGCCAGATTGCCCCGTGTTTGCGGGGCTGTTTGTAGGTCGAGGCTGTGCCGGAGGCATTTTGGGACGCTGCCAGTTCTTCGGCAATGGCTTGTACCCCTTCTCTTCAACTCTAGCGGCTCGACTTGAGCCGTCGGTCGTCGCCCGTTGAAACAGTCGCTTAGGCATTCTCCCCGCCTTCCTGCACAGATGCTATCTCACTGTCTATGCTGCCATTCACGAATGAGATTGACTCGATCTCGTCCTTGTTCAGCATAAGGGTACCGTCAACCCCGATCTCTTGCACTTTTCAGCTATCGTTTACCCACGCTGGATTGCGCAAGTAAAGTAGTCCTTCTTCAGGTCCGTCCGAGAAGCATGCAGGCCATCCGGTCAAGCGCCGCCCGTCCGTGTAGGTGATGAGAACGTCACTGTCGTGGTCTGTGAATACGTCCACCCATGTGTTTATCCTTGCGGTGCCTGCCGTAATCCCTAGCCGTTTTAGGAGTCCCATGTGCCAATCTCGGTTGATCGAGATACCGAATACCAGCGCAGGTGCACCCGCTAGCACGAGCGCCTGAGGTACGTACTCAAACTCTACTTGTGGGGTATAACTCCCATCAGATTCGTTCATGGTCACGACGCTCCATCCGACAGCGTGGAGTACGGCATAGATAAGAAAGCTGAAGACCAATGCCACGACGGACTGCTATGGCGTTGAGGATCTTGGATGTGAGGAAACCCGGGACCAGCAACAGAAGGACGGCGAAGGCGTCGACGGTGATGCTCATCACCGGCTAGCGTAGCAACCTACAGGCACGCCTTCGCGAGTAGCGAGGCTAGGGTTAACGATACGGCAGGGACGAAAGACAGACAGTTGACCGGTCAACCGACTACCGGATACAATCAATTCAGTACGACGCAGTTACCTTCCTCATGGAGGGCCTGCGTCTTTTCCTTAACAGGGGCCTAGGACCATGTACGCGATCATCGAAAGTGGAGGCAAGCAGTACACCGTCTCTCCCGGGGACGAGATCAAGATCGAGAAGATCGACGGCGGCGTCGGCGACTCGGTGACATTCGACAAGGTCCTTACCATCTCGGACGATGATGGCACCTTGCATACTGGCAGAGTATCGGGCCGCACGGTGTCCGGAACCATTTCCGCCCACGGTCGGCACAAGAAGATCGACGTCTTCAAATTCAAACGTCGCAAGATGTACCGCCGCCGGATGGGGCACCGGCAGTCTTACACACAAGTTCGGATCAATTCCATCGAGTCCACTGAACTTCCGATCGGGCCGTACAAGGGCTTCGCTTTGCCCGACCTTGAGAACGCCGACGAACTAGAAGAGAAATACGGAAGCCTGAAAGAGGCCCAAAGCGACCTAGCGGAGCGAAACGAGCTGCCGGATCAGCCGCAAGCGATGACGGCCGAGGACAATGCGTCCGAACGCTCTGTTGGCAGAAACGAAGCCACGCCGGGTGAGTGAGCACTAGTCAAGGCAAGGAGCAATCATGGCGCACAAGAAAGGTCAAGGAACTTCCCGCAACGGCCGAGACTCCCACTCGAAGCGGCTTGGCGTGAAGCGCTTCGCCGGGCAAGTCGTCACGGCCGGCAGCATCCTGGTCCGCCAGCGCGGAACGCGCTTCCGCCCGGGCGTCAACGTCGGCCGGGGTCGGGACGACACCCTGTTTGCGAAGATCGACGGCATCGTGGAGTTTCGTGACCGCGGCCGCATGGGCCGCATGATCAGCGTCCACCCTGTCGAGCACGCCAGCTGATCCGCCACGTACGGCGCTCTCGAACGCAAGGGATCGCACGGCGGGCCGGGGGGCCCGCGCTAGCGAAGCGTCCCAGCCAGCAGAGGCTGGGCAGATGGATCTTCCGATTTCGAAATGTCCGGCGCTCCCCACGCGGTAAGGTCACTCCGGCAAGAGCGAACCCATCAGCGCTCCGCCAGCCCACGCAGGGGACGCCTAGAGCTTAGGATCCCCAGCGTGCCAAGCCAAGCCAGCACAGGTGCGTACTCCAAGAAAACCAAGCTGGAATCGTACTCCCACGCGCCCGTAGCCTCGTAGCCGGGTACCACGTGGTAGGCCAGCGGCGCTAGAGCGGTCCAAAGCAGCAACGGCCGCACCGGATGCACGGCTAGCAGGGGCAACATCCAGCTCAGATACCAAGGAAAGCAGTTCGCCGAGAGCAGCAAGACGGCAGTCACCGCGCCCAACTCTCCGAGACACGGCGGGAGCCGCCGCCACCACAGCCAAGCGACGCAAGCAATCAGAATCCACTTCCCTGCCGTCGCGGCGGACGCCATGTCGCCGCCCACCAGCCAGAACAGCACCCCAAACAGGCTGTCGTTGTTGCGCCAGCCCATCGTGAATCCCTCCAGCACCGAAAGGACCTCGGCGATGCCGTGCCAGTAGACGCTGCAAGTCGCGAGGCCGACCGCGCCACCTGCCAACAGCCCCTTCCAGTGCGCTCGCCAGCGTCCGCGGCTGCGGTCCAGAGCCAGAAACGGGAACAAGACGACCGGCCAGAACTTACACAGCGTCGCAATCGTCAGCACGACCAGCGCCCATGTGGGCCTTCCGCGGAGCGACAGCGCCAGGGCCGCCACAATGAGCGCGACGCCGAGCGCGTCGTTGTGGCCCTCGATCCAGAACTCCGTCACTGCAAGCGGAGACCACAAGTAGATCAATGCCCATGCCGCGGGCCGTCCGGCGGCCGCCAGCAGGCACATCAGCGCTGCACCGACACCCAGTTCGGCCAAAGCAAACGGGAGCTTGAACAGCCAGACTTGTGTCCAAGGATCGCTCTCCCAGAGTCGAATGCAGCGGTAGGTCCACAGGTTCAGCTGTTCCACGACCGGGCCGTACGCTGAAGGCTTGTCCTTTGCGGCGACTCTCGGCCAGGTGGCGTCACGCAAGTCCTCCCACCGTGGATCCTCCGGCAGAGCCAAGTACGGGTCGCCGCCAGCGTGCTGGACCATGCCCTGCCAGCGGTAGCGCGCCGTGTCCTCAGACAGGCTCGGATGCAACGGAAAGACCGTGACGCGGAACAGGAGCGCCGCAACCCAGATCCAGCGGACCGACCGGGGCGTTGATAAACGGTCTGACCCGCGAATCGCAATCCAGCTGGCTGCGAAATAGGCAATCGAAACTAGGAGGTAGTAAGCTAGGAACTCGGGGACATTGCTGGCCGGTCGCTCCAGACGCAGCACCAACAGGAGCCCACCCTCGATGAGGGCTGCAGCTACTCCTAGGCCCACAGTCAACCGCCGGGCGCTCGGAGCGGTCGGAGGCGCCTCTGTCGAGCCCTGAGCAAGCGGATCCAAGATCGCCCCAAGCGTAACGCAGATGAGTATCGTCGACCTCCTGCTGCTCGGAGCGTATTTCGGGCTGATGGCCGTGCTAAGTCTGTTCGGGCTGCACCGCTATGCGCTGGTCTACCTGTACCACCGCCACCGCGACCGGGTGCTGGGGGCGCCGCAGCAGCAGTTCGAGCAACTTCCCACAGTGACCGTACAGCTGCCGGTCTTCAACGAGCGCTTCGTCGTGGCTGATCTCGTCAACTCCGTCTGCGCACTGCGCTACCCCCGGCGCCTGCTTCAGATTCAAGTCTTGGACGACTCCACCGACGAAACCTCTGCCGTGCTTGAGCGCATCGTGGGCGAAAAGCGCGCGGCGGGTGAGCCGATCGAATACATCCACCGCTCCAATCGGGAGGGCTACAAGGCCGGCGCCCTCGCGGCAGGCCTGCGCCAGGCGTCGGGGGAGTTGATCGCGATCTTCGACGCAGACTTCACCCCCAAGCGCGACTTTCTCGAAGAGCTCGTCCACTACTTCGCCGACCCCGAAGTCGGCATGGTCCAAGCGCGCTGGACCTTCCGCAACCGCGATCTGTCGCTGCTAACCCGGGTCCAGGCGATGCTGTTGGACGGCCACTTCGTTTTCGAACACGGCGGCCGCGCCCGGTCCGGACGTTTCTTCAACTTCAACGGGACCGCTGGGATGCTCCGCAAGGCGATGATCGACGATGCCGGCGGATGGCAGCACGACACGCTTACGGAAGACACCGACCTGAGCTACCGGGCGCAGTTGCGCGGTTGGAAGTTCTTATACGCATCGGACGTGGAAGCGCCATCCGAGCTGCCCGCAGACATGGCCGACTTCCAAGTCCAGCAGTTCCGCTGGGCCAAGGGGCTGCTGCAGACCGGGCTGAAGCTGCTGCCGACTCTGTTGCGCTCGGGCCAGCCCGCGAGAATCAAGCTAGAGGCCGGGTTTCACCTACTCGCCAACATCGCTTATCCGATGATGCTGCTCCTGGCGGCGCTCATCCTGCCCTCCATGCTTGTGCGCCACGAGCTCTTGGACGGTCAGCTGCTCTGGCTGGACCTGCCTGCATTCTTGCTCACCTTCTGCTCTCTTTCGAGCTTCTATACCCTGTCCCAGGCAGAGCTGGGTCGCGGCGGAGTCCATCGCCACCTGAAACTGGTGCCTCCGCTGGTGCTCGCGGGCATCTCGCTCTCTATCAGCAACTCGCGGGCGGTGCTGGGCGCCATGCGCGGGTCACGCTCGGCTTTTGAGCGCACAGCGAAATACAGCGGCGACCGCAGCGCCGCAACGCTCGCGCGCAGGGCGTACGGCCGTCGCGGCGGATGGCGCGTAATCGCCAACCTCGCCGCAGCCAGCTATTTCGCGGTCTGTCTCGGCGTCGCAGTCGACATCGAGCACTGGCTCGGCCTGCCAGTGATCGCGCTCTTTCTGGCCGGGTTCTCGTACGCCGGATTCTCCATGCTGAGCGACACACGCACAGGCAAGCGGGCTGTGTTGCGCACGGCCGACGATTCGGCACCGTGAAGAGCGGCAGGCCCAGAGCAGGCGAGACCATTCCCGCCGGTCTTGTACTGACTGGCCGCTTCCGGCAAAATAGGGGATCGGCGCGATGACCAGTTTTCGCATCCTGTACCTGACCGCTGACGCGGGCGAGAGGTTCCGGGACCGAAGTCCGCGCAAGCCCCCTTTCGTCTTGCGCAAGTCCCACTACGAGAGCGGTCCGGAGCTGACCGCGGAAGGTCCCTACGAGCTGTGGCGCCGACTCCGCGAGCAATCCGAGAGTGGCGAGCCCGGCCCTGCGCGGCCCATCGAAGTCGGCGATGCGCTGGAGACAGCAAATGGCTTGCTGCTGTGCAACTTCTGGGGCTTTGACCCCGCTCACTGGATGGATGCAGAGGAATCCGAAGGACGCGGCGCAGCTGCCGAGAACGGCGCACCTTGATGCGAGCGCCAGCCTCGCTCCTACTTCTGAATGACCGCTAGAAACATCCCTGACCTCGCTCGTCTGCGCTCGAACTGGCGCAGCCTAGCAGCTTGGGCCGTGTTACCGCTCCGTGCGGGACGGCCTAATGCGCGCACACGGTCCAGCGGTCGTGCAGCTCTGTGACTAAGACGGAATTTGCCCATGGGCCCGGTTGAGATTTGCAAACAGCGGCTAGAGAGCCGCCACAGTGAGTACAGGCACTGGAAGCAGCGGCACCGCTGGTTCGGCAACGCCCGACTGGCCGCAGCCGGACTGAGCCTGCTCGGGCTGTGGTGGGTCGAGAGCACGTTCCCATCTCTGACGTGGTGGGCGGTGGGCCTGCTCGTGGTGGCGTTCCTCGCCTCCTCCAAAGTGTTCTCGCGGCTGGAAGACTTGAGGCGGTCCGCGGGCATCGCGATGATGTTCTACGCCACCCCTGTCATGGGCGAGAAGCGCAAGACTGCCTCGAGCCAGTCCGACGCACTGACCCTGCCGGAAGAGCATCCCTACGCACGAGACGTGGACCTCGCCGAAGACGGAGGGCTGATTGACTTCCTCAACCTGGGATCGACACAAGATGGATTGCTGATCCTATCGAACATGCTGGCCAAGCCCGCCTCGCGGGAGGAGATCATCGAACGCCAGGCCGCGGTCAAGGAACTCAAGTCGCAGCTCGACCTGCGCGAACGGCTCTTCGTGGAGGGTTCCAAGAAGCTTCCTTACATCCGGACCGACCTGCTGAAGGCCTGGGCCGAAAAGCAACCGGTCGCGGCGCCGAAGTGGTTCCCGGCGAGCTGCTTCGCGCTCAGCGTCGCTTTCGTGATCCAATCCGTGCTAGTCGCCCTCGACCCGACTGCGGCTGGCCTCTTGGCCCTCGTCGCCATACTGCTGACCGAGCTCGTGCTGTGGAAGTTCGGCCAGCGCTACTTGACGATGCAAGTCGTCACGTCCGAGGGCATCCATCATGACTGCAACGAGTTGCGCTCTCTTGTGAAGGTCTTGGACGATCAGGAATTTCACTCCCGCAACCTGCGGGAGCTATCGAACGATCTGCGGCACGACGGCCACAGGGCCAGCCAGTTGCTGCG
>JAJDZN010000071.1 GCA_022824585.1 Bryobacterales bacterium
TGTGGACCATGGCCGACGCGCTTCGCGGCTCCATGGATGCGGCCGGGTACGGTTCGATGCGGCAATGGCCGATAGGGTGAAGGCGTTGGGCTGTGGGGATAAGCCCGGAGGTGTCTCGTGAACATTACAGATGCGGAGATCCACCAGCGTCTGCGCCTCGGCGAGGACAGCGGTTGGGAGTTCAAACAAATCAAATTCAGTGGCGACCGCCCGACAAGTCCCCGGCGAGAGGACCTCGCCGACGAGATGGCAGCTTTCGCCAACGCGAACGGGGGCGTGATAATCTGCGGGGTCTCCGACGACGGGCGGATTCGAGGGATGTCTCCAGGGCAGATTGCCGCCCTTGACCGAATGTTGGTAGAGGTGAGCACCGACGCGGTGGAACCTCCCCTCCGCATCGACGTTCATCATCGAGAACTCGACGGAAGAGCCTTTGTACTCGTGGAGGTGTCGCAGGGCGATTCCGTACACGAGCGGGCCGGTCGTGCGTTCATCCGGGTTGGCGCGACCAAACGCCGCCTCCGCAGCGAGGAGCGTCTGCGGTTGGGCCAAAGGCGTGTCCAGAGCCGCTACCTTTGGTTTGACCGACAGGTCGTCCCTCAGACCGGGTTCCACACCCTTGATGAGCGGCTCTGGGAACCGCTACTCAGCGCTGCGGGAGCGACTGACCCTCGCCGGGCTCTGATGAACTTAAGGCTGCTGGCGTCTGACGAAGCCGATGTGGACCGAGCCACGGTCGCGGGAGTGCTACTCTGCACGAATTTGCCTCAAGAATGGTTGCCGCAAGCCTCAATCGTGGCGACCTTGTATCGTGGCAAGGATCGCGCCTCCGGCCAATTGGACGCACAGGAGATTGAAGGACCGCTTCCCGCCCAAGTTGCCGATGCGGTCAAGTTCGTGGTCCGCAACATGCGCGTTTCGGCGCGCAAGACGCCATCGCGGGAAGATGCGCCACAGTACAGCGAGGCCGCCGTATTTGAGGCAGTGGTCAACGCGATTGTGCACCGTGACTATTCAATGTCTTCGCGGCGCATCAGGCTATCGATGTTCAAGGATCGGCTGGAAATCGACTCGCCCGGTCAGCTTCCCAACGGCATGACGATAGGCGGCATGGATTCTAGCCAAGCGACCCGCAACGAGGTGCTCGCCTCCGTATTTGGCCGAATCCCCGTTGGCGGCGTGCCTGGGTCCCGGCATCGCCGGTACATGATGGAACGGCGCGGGGACGGCGTCTCGATCATCCGCCAGGAGACCCGCGAGACTGCCGGAATTGAGCCGAAGTACAGGGTCATCGATGAGTCGAGTCTGGTCCTAGTTGTTCCGGCCGCGAGACTCGAGCTAACGCCGTCGGACGCCACGGTCACGGTCCACTCAGAGGGTGAGCCCCTTGTGGGCGTCGATGTCCTAGCCCTTTTTCCGAACAAGACTTGGCAGCGGTCAAAGACCAACGAGGCCGGTGAAGCAGAGTTCAACCTTTATGCGACGCACCTGCCGATGACCGTGTACGCTGCGGTGCCAGAATATGCCGCCGGACTGGCGCGGGAGTGGACGCCACACCAAGGTGGCCTGTTGCTCGAATTGGCTCCACTCGCAAACGGCGGTGCGATCATTTTTCCGAACGCTACTGGGAATGTGCCCGGACTACGCGGTCGGCTAAACCCGCAACGCGACACATCCGATCGGACCTATCTGTACGCTGACAACGTCGCCATCGACGAAGGACGACAGCAGCCGGTCTCCTTTCGGCTGGGCAAACCGTTGAGGCTGACGGACGCGTTCGGCGTCGAGATGATGGTCTCCATCGTCGACATCATCGGGCGGTCGGCCTTGTTGGAGTACCGATCGCTGGAATCGGACCTACCATGAGTGACGGGCTCCTCTTCTCGCCAAGACGCAGCCGTATCTTGGAAGCGCTGCTCGGCCGCCGGAAGCGGCCCGCAACCTCATCGACGCGGCGAAGAGCATCGAGAGGCACTGGGACGGCGGCCTCCTCCGGTTTCCGCTCGATGCTCACCAACAGCGATGCTCACCAACAGCATGATTGAACGCATCAACTCCGTCGTTCAGGGCCGCTGCGGGCCCCGCGGACGAGGCTACCGTAGCACCGAGAACTTCATCGCCATCGCCTATCTCGTGTGCGAGACACACAACTTCAAACTAACCGCTCGGAGCAGCGAGGAATCATGAAACAGCGCGACAGGGCTGAGTTTCAGTGCTCGGCGTTCCCGGCCCGGTGGGGTGCCTCTCTGGTGTGGAGATTTCTGCTCTTGGCGGGCCCATTATCGGCTCAGGCGGACATCCCCACACCTACGGATGAGTTGGGAGCTCTTGTAACGGCAGTCGGATACTACGAGCAAGCCGTGACCGTCGTTGGTCTTGCAAAGACTGCGGTTGACAAAAACGATTTTTCCTCGTTTGAGGCTGCGGTTCGGGTCTATCGTCAGGTGATGCCGTTTGTGATCGTTTGGCAGGCGCGGGCTTGTTGGAGCCTTGATCATCAAGAGCAATCCGTCAGTTATCCCACACAGGCCGCCATGGGAGAAAGCCTTGTCGGTTGGAGTATGGCTAAAGACATCATGGGTGAGTTGGCCTTGGCCACGTTCCGTCGGGTGACAGCGGCCAGTCTCGACACGCATGCTCAGCTGTTGACGAACACTTTGAGTGAGATGGTCGACCGATGTGGGCAGCGACAGCCAACCATGGCGGCGAGTTGGCCCGCTGCCGATCCTGCCGACGTGGAGTCGGTCGACAGCATCCTCGCCGCACTCTACGACGTGGTCTCGGGTCCGGCCGGACAGGCGCGCGACTGGGACCGCTTCCGCTCCCTGTTCATCCCCGAGGCTCGCCTCATTCCCACGGGCCGATCCCCGGCGGGCGAGCACGACTACAACGTGTGGAGTCCGGGCGAATACGCGGCACAGGACGGGGGCTTTCTCGAGCGGAACGGGTTCTTCGGGCGGGAGATCGCCCGTACCGAGGAGCGCTTCGGTTCGTTCGTCCACGCGTTCTCCACCTACGATTCCAGGCGGAACGCGGACGACCCGGAACCGTTCACCCGCGGCATCAACTCGATCCAGCTCATGCACGACGATGACCGCTGGTACGTCGTCACGATCTACTTGGCCGGGGAGCGGTCCGACCTGCCGATCCCGGGACAGTATCTGCCTTCCAGGAATGGAAGGGGTACCCAGTGAAGCCGGCTTCATTCACGTCCGGAGGGGTTTGGTCACCCGGCGAATCGACGGACCGATCTGCCGAGGTCGACGCGCCGCTAAGTTCCGCAGATATAGCTTGTTCTGCATTGCATCATAAAATGTGTATGATTGCGATCAGCTATGGCATTGGGAAGACGGAGCGGTACGAATGACCGTGGAGGACGTTCCTCGGGAGTTGAACGTTGCGGATCGTGCGTTCAGGGCATCTTGGGCCGCGGAATACGCAGGATACTTCGCTGAAGCCGCTGAGAGTCTGCGGGATGCCGCCGAACGGGCAGAAAAGGAATGCTCTGAATCTCTGGGTAGCCGAGGAGCTCAGCACCCGTTGTCGTCGACCGAACTGGAGCCCGAGGAGCGCCGGCTTTTTGCCAGAGCGCGGTCAACAGGTCACGCCGGCGCGTTGCTTTCACTGTTTGCAATCGAAGTCGCGCTCAAGGCCTATCAGATCCTCCACAAGGGCCAACACGACAGGAATCAACACAATCTGGTGAAGCTATATGATTCTCTCAATGATGAGACTAAGGCGCGGCTGACGACAGTCTGTCCAGAGTTGACGGAGATCGTCACGAAACACCGAAAGGCGTTTGTTTCGCTCCGATACCAATTCGAGGATCTAGGCAAATCGAAAGGGGTCAAAATTCCCAAGCCAACCGATCCCCTTCATGAAGTAGCGAAGAAGCTTGCGGAGCCTCTGCGAAAAGAGCGTGCGATTCAGGAGTTCGTGACGGCTGTCCAAAGGACGACTAGCGGACATGGGTGAAAACACATCGCACTCGTGGGCAGGTGTCGTTCGGCTGGCGGAGAGCTTCGTAAGCGCTGCGGAACTGGTGGCCGGAGAGGAAGATGCGGGGGCGGTAAAGGTTCTCTTCCCCTTCCTGTTTCTGATCGGTCATGGGCTGGAGCTGGCCTACAAGGCCATCTTGCTGGCAAATGGCGCGACGGAAAAGGACCTCAAGCAGATCGGCCATAATCTGGGGAGGTGCCGACAGGAGGTCCAGTTTCGCTGCCCCGGCCTGCTTGCGAAATTGGAGGAAACTGGCACCAAGGAGATCGTAGCGGTGGTTGGTCCGTACTACAAGGCTAAAGCTCTAGAGTACCATAAGACAGGACTCTATCGGAGTCTGCCCGACGATCCAAATCAGGTCCTAACGATCACAGCAGGTACGGTCAAGAACATGAGCAAATGGTTGCGGCGAGGGCAGTGCCTAGAAGATTCGTGACGGAGAAAACACTGTCGGATTGTCTGTGTAAACGGCCCTCGCGCTCATACGGGCACTCGGCACCCGAACGCGATCGACAGATGGTTCAGAGTCACCTTCCAGTCCTGAGCGGGGCGGGTCCAGCGCTCGACGCCCTTTCGATCGCGAGGTATAGAACTCTCCTGACCGCCTCCGGGGTTGCGAACGGATCGCGTTTCCTCGTCACTGTCGTGATAGGCTGTGTATGTGTGCCAGCTTGGAATGCCTACTTCGAGACTCTACAACCGGAACCGCTTGCACTGCGGCCTCGGCAAGGCGGGACGGACGCCGCATCAAGTTTTCAAGAAGGGATCCGGAAGCACCGGAGCCGGAAGAAACGTCAACCACGAAGGAAGTGAAGACGGCAGCCTGAAAGCGCTGACCTCGGCGAGGCCAGATGGACAGGTGATTATCAAACTTGTACAGTTTGTCGCTTCAAGCGTGTGGAAACGCTTCCCTGTTCGCCTCAATCCTGCGAAGCTGCCTTTCCGCCTCCACTTGGCACAAATGCAAACACTCCGGGCACGTGACTTTTCTGTGCTCAAACGTGCTGGTTGTATCCCAGTAGCGAGGGTCGCATAGGGATACGAAATCGGGACTACTCCCGTCGTTGCCGGGAAGATTCACCAACGTCGTCTTGTGCCTTTTCTCCACCCCAGCTTGCATAGCAGTGCGGCCCGCTGCGATCTCCCGAAGCTCCTTCTGCAGTTCCAGTTCGTACAAGTCCAAACACTTTGTGCACATGGGCCTGCTTTCTATAACGTAGTGACTGCTCCCCCACGGTATTACGTCAGCCTTGCACTTATTCCGCCAGTCGTTAGGGCCGTCGAAGTCGAGTTCATAGAGATGGATGCGCTGGCCGATTGATTTTGTCGTCGATCGGGGCGATCCTTCGCGGTTTTGTTCCTTTGCAGCGAGTAGAGCCCGCACGAGAGCGCGGCACACCACGGCGAACCTTCTCACGGGTAGGCGCGATGGCGCAACCTCGCGTAGAGGTCGGCTTTCGGGGGGGCGTTGACGCGACCGGGCCCGGAACCGTTCGCGTGGATGGTGGCTCGTCTCGAGGATGGGGCCAAGCCGTTCGCGAAGAGGGAGGGGTTGCTCTTTAGGGTTCGCCGTGCGCGCGGCGGCGATCTCGGCCCGCTGAGCCTGGACGGCCTCCATCGGCGAGCTTGCGGAGCTTCGACCATCACACGAAAGGCATCCGCCCACCGCAGAAGAAGGAACGACAAACGCACCAGCCCGGCTCGCTTGTCGTGTTCAACGGTGGGGCTTCGGAGATCACGAAAGGCTCAGTCGCGCCGCTTGCAATAGGCTCTCCCGCACGGTAGATCGTTGGTCGTGACACCTAACTGATGCTCTGACTATAGCCCTCCAGTGACCTTCGGACAAGCTCTCCCAAGGGCACCCGCGCGTCCTTTCCGGGCGCCTCTCCACCTCCGGTCCAGCCCGGCTCCCCGTTGTCGCGGCTTTCGGGCCGGTCCGGCTTCGACGCGGCTGCAGACGGTCCCGGTCACCCTTCCGCCAGCCACTCGGCTGTCGATAGGCACCGAAAATGTCCCGGTTGACAATGGCTGGAAGATACCCTCTGACCCCCGGAGATCGTCGCCGCAGCAGCAGACCGTGGCGCGTGTTACCGGGCATGCAAAATTGCAGGATCGTGGGCATTGAGAATGTCAGGGTTGAGCCCCGTGGCGGGGGCTTGGCCGCACGGGTTGTTAGGGGGAAGTCGGGCAGGGAGCGAGAACGTGTTGGCTACCATCGCGTCTCCATCGAAGGAAGGAGACGTGATGATCGGAAGAGAGAAGCGGGTGCTGCTGCGGCACTATCTGTAACAGGGACTGAGCAAGTCCGCGGTGGCCCGGCATTGCGGAGTCAGCGAGCGGACGGTGTACCGCTGGATCGCGGCGGGGCAACTGGACCGGGAAGTGGACGACGGGCCGGTCCGGTACGGACCGAGG
>JAJDZN010000330.1 GCA_022824585.1 Bryobacterales bacterium
TCGACGCGATCTCGGAACAGCGCGAGTACTTGGGCGGCATCATCTGCCCGGGAATCCAAGTGTCCTCCCAGGCCTTGGTCCGGCGCACCGCGCGGCTTCCGCAAATCGACCTGCGGCGGCCCGACAAGGTGATCGGCAGCAGCACGGTCGGCAGCCTGCAGTCGGGGTTCTACTACGGAATGCTCGGAATGGTGGACGGCATCTTGGAAAAGATGCTCCAGACTCTCGGGACGGACGCGACGGTGGTCGCGACCGGTGGGCAGTCCGAGAGCCTTGCGCGCGACTCGCGCTTCATTCAAGAAGTGGACCCAGGACTGACTCTCGAAGGCTTGCGCCTGATCTGGAACCTGAACCGGTCTTGAGGCGATCGCATGCATGGGCCCGACGGCCGATCCCTGGCCCTGCTGACCGACCTGTACCAGCTCACCATGGCCGCCGGCTATCGGCGCGAGGGTCTCGCAGATCGCGAGGCGGTGTTCTGCCAGTACTTCCGCACGGCGCCGTTCGGCGGCGCGTACGCGATCGCGGCCGGGCTTGGAACGGCGTTGGAGTGGCTGGCAGCGCTGCGCTTCCGCGAGGATGACCTGGCATATCTGGCGAGTCTCGAGGGCGCTGGGGGCGCGCCGCTGTTCGATGCGGCGTTCTTGGACTACCTCGGTCGACTGGAGTTCTCCTGCGACGTGGATGCGGTCGACGAGGGCTCGGTCGTTTTTGCCCACGAGCCGCTGCTGCGGCTTCGCGGCCCGCTGCTGCAGTGCCAGATTGTCGAGACGGCCTTGCTCAACATCGTCAACTTCCAAACGCTGGTGGCGACCAAGGCCGCCCGCGTGTGCCTAGCGACGGGGGACGATCCCGTGCTGGAATTCGGGCTGCGGCGGGCGCAGGGAATCGACGGGGGGCTCAGCGCCAGCCGGGCCGCCTATATCGGAGGCTGCGCGGCCACCTCGAACGTGCTGGCCGGCAAGCTGCATGGCATCCCCGTGCGGGGAACGCACGGCCACAGCTGGGTGCTGGCGTTCGGGGACGAGCGCGAAGCGTTCGAGGCGTTCGCCCGGGCGATGCCCCACAACTGCGTCCTGCTGGTCGATACGTTCGACACCCCAGAAGGCGTGAGGAACGCCGTCGAGGTCGGCGTCAGCATGCGCGAGAACGGGGCGCGGCTCGCGGGTATCCGGCTCGACTCGGGAGATCTGGCGGATCTCTCCGTCAAGGCGCGAGCGCTGCTCGACGAGGCAGGGCTGCAAGACACGGCGATCGTAGCTTCGAACGACCTCGACGAAAACTCTATCGCCGCTCTCAAGCAGCGCGGTGCCAAGGTCGGAATCTGGGGAGTGGGCACCAGCATCGCGAGCTCGGGCGGACAGTCGGCGCTTGGCGGCGTCTACAAGCTCACGCTGCTGCGCGATGCCTCGGGCAAGTGGCAGGCGCGGGCGAAACGCTCTGAAGATCCGAGCAAGGCTACGCTGCCGGGAATGCTGCAGGTGCGGCGCTACACTGCCGGCGACAGACTCCGAGCCGACCTAATCTACGACGAATCCGATCCGCCGCGGGCTTCGTGGATTGGCCTGCCGCTAGCGAGCGGCGATCCTGCGAGCAGGCGAACGTTCGAGGGCACACACCGAGATCTGCTGCGAACCGTCGTTGCCGGCGGGCAGTTCGTGGCAGGCGCCGAAGCGCTCGACGCGGCGCGGCAGCGCTGCCGCTCTGAGTTGGCCATGCTGCCGGACGAGCTAGCTCGCGGGCGATCGGGCGTTGACGCTCCGGTATGGCTCGAAGAGGGCGTGAGCCGGCGCCAGCTAGCCCTGCTGGCCTGACCGCGCGGCGAACGCCTCACAGCGCGTCGCTTGGCTAGCCCAGCTCGGGCATGTTCTCGCGCAGGATGCCGATGTCCTTGTCGCCCCGGCCGGAAAGATTGACGATGAACGTCCGGCCCTTGGCCGATGGCGCTCGCTTGATCGCCTCGGCTACCGCGTGGGCTGATTCCAGAGCCGGGATGATGCCTTCCAGATGGGACAGCGTCTTGACGGCCTCGAGCGCATCCGAGTCGGAACAAGAGGTGTAGTGCACCCTTCCCGCGTCGTTCAGCCAGGCGTGCTCCGGCCCTACCGAGGCGTAGTCCAGCCCGGCCGAGACGGAATGCGTCAGCGCAATCTGGCCATCGTCGTCTTGCAGGATGTAGCTCTTGGTTCCCTGCAGCACGCCGGGCACGCCGCCGGCGAAGCGCGCCGCGTGCTCGCCCAAGGCCTCGCCGCGCCCGCCTGCCTCTACGCCGACCATGTCCACCCAGCCATCGCCCAAGAAGGGGTGAAACAGGCCGATCGCGTTGCTGCCGCCTCCGACACAAGCGATCAGAAGATCGGGGCCGTCCTTGTCCGAGATCTGTCGAAACTGCTCCCGCGCCTCGCGGCCGATCACCCTCTGGAAGTCGCGCACGATCATCGGGTAGGGATGGGGTCCGAGCGCCGAGCCGAGCATGTAGTGAGTTGTCTCGAAATTCGCCGCCCAGTCGCGCATGGCCTCGGAGATGGCATCCTTGAGCGTGCAGCTGCCGGTATCCACGCCAATGACTTCTGCCCCCAGCAAGCGCATGCGGAAGACGTTCAGCGCTTGCCGGCGCATGTCCTCCGAGCCCATGTAGACCACGCAATCCAACCCGAAGAGGGCGCATACCGTGGCCGTGGCAACGCCGTGCTGGCCGGCGCCGGTCTCGGCGATGATGCGGCGCTTGCCCATGCGGCGAGCCAGCAGCGCCTGCCCGAGGCAGTTGTTGATTTTGTGCGCACCGGTGTGCAGCAGGTCCTCGCGCTTAAGATAGATCTCGGCACCGCCGAAGTGGGCGCTGAGCCGCCGGGCATGAAACAGCGGCGTGGGGCGGCCTGCATACTGGGAGTTCAGGTCGGCCAGCTCGGGGATGAAACCCTCGTCGTCCCTGACTTCGAGATAAGTGGATTCCAAGCTGTCGAGCGGCGTGACCAAGATCTCGGGCGCGTAGCGACCCCCAAAATCGCCGAAATGGCCGAGGCGGTCCGGCCCGGATGCGAGCACGTGGGGCATGCCTTCACGATATCGCGTGTTTGGCGTGAGGACTCTGCCCAATCCGGAATACGCCACTCGCGCTAGGCACCGCTATGACCCGCCACGCGTCTCGCCTTCCTCGAGCAAGTCGCGGAGACAGGCTTCGACTCGCTGCTCGCTGCGCCACGGGATGGTGTCGTGGGGATACACCGCACGATGGATCTCCCGCACCTCCTGCATGGTAGTGATGCCGAGCTGCTGCATCAGCAGCTTGATGTCTTCGAGATCGCGTGCACGTGCCGCCCGAACCTTCATCGCGAGGATGTGAGGGGCGGACGCTCCAGTGACAACAAGGTGAGGCGAATCATACAGCACTTCCGCCCGCGGGTCCGGCTGATGCGGCAAGTTCGGGACCCAGCGCACCTGATCGTCCAGCCAGTATTCAGTCAGCCCTTGTTCCCTCGCTACGGCCCGGGCGCCAGCCAATACCACGTCACGGGGATCGATAGACAGCGCGTCCACATCCATCGTGGTCCGACTGCGACGGTGCGCCATCAGGAGCACCGCGCTGACAACGATATATACGTGGGCCCGGACCTCCTGCGAGGCAAGTTGCTTTTCGAGGCCCTTGAGCGCACGCTCAAGCGCCTTGCGATCAAGGGGCCGACCCGACTCAAGGGACCCAGGCATGTTTTTCGCCTCCCCTAGCGTCGAGGTCGAGTGGGTCGGGAAAAACGCTGTGCCGAATGAACGAAGCCGGCGCGTACAGTACAGAGTCCGCCGCGACCACCGGATTGGTTGAGATCACCCACGGGACAGCGAGAAAGCGGTCCGGCTCGTTCACCCAGTCCGGGACTCTGTGGCGATGCAGCCTCGCGACGTGTTCGACGACCGCGGCTAGCAGCGCATCCCAGCGGGTGCCGGTCAGCGGAGGTGAATCCACGAGCGCCTTCGCCTGATCAATCTCTGTCAGCCTATGGAACTGCCGAGGAAGCTGGTGCATAAGCGCGCAGTAGCGGTCCATGTCGTCCATGTCGGCCGCGATCATCCGGCTGTAGGACGCCAAGCTGAACTCGGCATACATGTCATCATTGTGGCCCTGCACCTAGCGTCAAGAATTGCGTGAAGGTAATCCGGAGCACGAGACGGAAGCTCGCCGGGCACTATCCATGGAATGTGAGCGGCCAGCCCAGTTGGCTCGCCCCGCTGAGCACGTAGCCGACATTGCGAGACATGGTTTCGGCACCGATCACCCCTACCCAAATCAAACGCACAGCATCTTCGGTCGGCCGCCGGACGGCCCGCCCGGCGCCTCCCTGGCGCGGTCAGATCTCGCCTGAGGGCCGCTGGCGACTGCCTCTGGCACGCCGGCGAATCAGGAGTGGGACATCGCGGCTGGCAAGTGATTCGGCACTTTTCGGCTTCAGCTGCCGATCAACGGGCGGGGTTCTCGTACCAAATCACCCCGAGCAGATCTTTCTCCTCGGTCGTGAGAATGTCCAAGTCGCCATCGCCATCGAGGTCGACGAGCTCGGCACGATCAAACTTGGTGCCTTCCGGGCCGCCCACGTCCGTCACTGCCCAGCGCGAAGCGGTCGGGTCGCCCGAGTGCCGCAACAAGCCGACGCCAGACAACTCATCGTCGGCACTTGCGCAGGTGAAGACCAGATCCATCGTTCCGTCCATGTCCATATCGCCGACAGCGACGGACTTGCCAGCGCCGAACCCTTCAGGCATTTCGATGTCGTACGTCCGCCAACTGTTGCCGCGCTTCGACATACCGCGAAAGAACCGAATCGGACCGTCCCTGATTGGCATAACGACATCGGTCAGGCCATCGCCGTCTAAGTCCGCCACATCGAGGAACATTGCTTGCTCGCCGCCCTCGGGTCCAATCCGGTTCTCCGGCCACGCGGCGCTGCCGGGCATGTTCTGAAACCACAGCGCGCCGCTGCGCGGACCCCGGCGGTCGCTGGCTACGATATCGAGAGCCCCATCGCCGTTCATGTCGTGGGCAACGAGCGACATCACCCAGCCAGCACCGTACCAGCGGCTCCACGAGGCCTTGCCGCCGGGCGTGGACGGAAAGCGCCACGAGCCGATCGCCGCGAAATCGTTCTTCGAGCCTGCGACAAGATCCATTGAACCGTCGCCATCCAGGTCAATCACCTCGGCGTACATCCACTGGTTCTTGCCGACCGATCTGACCACCGGGCGGGTCTCCCAACTGGCGGAGTCCATATAGGATTCGCCCGTCGATTGGTGGACATAGATGGTCTTTTCCTCGCCTTCGGTCGAACTGACGACTTCGAACTTGCCATCGCCGTCAATATCAGCGAACACCGCGTCCTCGGGGCTAGCCACCCTGCCAACGACGACTGCTGGCCATTCCGAATTGACCTTCTCAATGCCCGGGTGAAGGTAGGCCTTGACAACACCAGACTTCTCCCACGGGGTGGCGATATCGGGCAGGCCATCACCATTGACATCGGCTAAGCGCACGCCATCCGCATTGTTTCCCGAGTCGTCAATGACGTGTCGCGCCCAAGGGCCGCCGACCACTTGGGGAGCGCACAAGAGCAGAAGAGCTGCTAAGCGGGTCATGCACAGAGATTGTAGTTGACCCCGGGGGAGTTCAAGGTCGCTTTGCCAGTCAAGCGATCTTGATGCTGGCCTGATCGTCGGTTCGCGGAATGACATCTTGCACGCGGTAACCACGTTGATTACGAGGCGGTGGTCCACGGGCTGCTACCTCAAGCCTCCGTCCGTGCCGACTATCAGCTGGCTCGGCAGGCGTCTGGCTGTTGGGGTGATCGGCGCGACCATTGCGGCGCTCACCAGGGGCAAGAGGCGCTGCCAGATCGGCACTACTGCCCGTCTCCGCCGATCAAGCCGGGTGAACCTGGACGCCAGATCGCACGGCACGGTAGCGGGATGCTCGTCTTGAGGCCATACGCCTTCTCGATCCCCTCCTCGGAACTCTGACTCCAGAGAGCCCGTTTCTCCGTAGCCCTTAGCGTACGAGCGATCAATCTCCGCCCTCTCGTGCCGTCGCAGGTAGTCGATCACCGCGTCGCTCAGGACTGCGGATCGCCCGTGCCGCTTGACAGATGGATGACTATCCAGCTGCTCAAGCAATGCCTCGTCAAACGTCACTTGGATCACCTTCATGCGCCGTCTACCTTGGATCTATTCGCAACTGTGGACGTCGAAGATCAGGGAACTGCGATGGGCACGGCTCAAAGCCATACGTGCTCTCAGTCAAGTCGGCGATACCGCTACAACCGACAGTGTCTTGCAAGCGATCAACGTTGATGCGAGGCTATGTCGCGCAGAATCCTTGATTCCGATACCAAGACAAACAACTAGGACACGCATTTCTCCCTTGCGTCCATTCGTGCCAGAAATCGGCTGCAGCTGCCCGTCATCGGGCAGGATTCTCGTACCAAACCACTCCCAGCAGATCGACCTCCTCGCACGTGAGGACGTCCAAGTCACCGTCGCCATCGAGATCCACCAGTTCGATGCGGTCAAACTTGGTGCCGTCCGGCCCGCCGACATCCGTCACTTCCCATTGCGAAGCGGTGGGGTCGCCCGAGTGCCGCAACAGTCCGACCCCGGACAACTCGTCTTTGGCGTGTTCGCAGCTGAAGACCAGATCCATGGTTCCGTCCATGTCGATGTCACCGACGGCCACGGCCTTGCCAGTGCCAAATCCTTCGGGGATCTGGATGGAGTGTGCCCGCCACCTGTTGCCCCGGTCCGACATGCCGCGGAAGAACTGGATCGGGCCGTCCTTGACAGCCATCACAACATCAGTCAAGCCGTCTCCGTCCAGGTCTGCCACATCGAGGAACATGGCCTCGTGCTCGGCCTCTGGACCGATCCTGTACTCGGGCCAAGCGGCGCTGCCGGGCATGTTCTGAAACCACAGCGCCCCGCTCCGAGGCCCCTTGCGGTCGCTCGCCACGATATCGGGGGCCCCATCGCCGTTCATGTCGTGGGCGACGAGCGACATCACCCAGCCAGCACCGTACCAGCGGCTCCACGAGGCCCTGCCGCCCGGGGTAGACGGGAACCGCCACGAGCCGATCATCGCAAAGTCGTTCTTCGAGCCAGCGACGATATCCACCGAACCGTTGCCATCGACATCGATCGGCTCGGCGTACATCCACTGGTTCTTGCCCGCCGATCTGACTACCGGTCGCGTCTCCCAGCTGGCGGCGTCCAGAAAAGCGTCACCCTTCAACTGATGGACGTAGATGGTCTTCTCCTCGCCTTCGGTCGAGCTAATGACCTCGAACTTGCCATCTCCATCGATATCGACGAATACGGCGTCTTCCGGGCTCGCGACCTTGCCAACGACCACGGATGGCCATTCGGAGGCGGCCTTATCCGCGCCAGGGTTGAGATAGGCCTTGACGGTGCCGGACTGCTCCCACGCGGTGGCAATATCGACCAAGCCATCGCCATTGACATCGGCCAAGCGCACGCCATCGGCGCCCTTTCCCGAGGCATCAATGACATGTCGCTCCCAAGGACTGGCGACCAGCAGGGGCACAGACAAGAACAGGAGGACTAGCAAGCGGTTCATGAGCATAGATTTTAGTTGAGATTGCATCGAGCGTGACGGCGCACTCGCTCGCGGCACGCAGCAGATCGGCCGGGCCGCCGACAACGGCGATGCGCGAGAAGGCAGGCGATCCGTGGTGACAGCCAATACATCCGGGCGATCGGGGCGCTCGCTAAAATGAAACCGAGGGTCGCAGTGGCGTCACGACCATGGTGCGCAAGATCGTCAAATACGGCAACCCGGTGCTTGAGGAAGTGTGCGAGGCAGTGGCCGAAGAGGAGTTCGGCAGCGAGGATCTGCGGTCCCTTGTGACCGATATGTTCGAAACGATGTACCAAGCGCGCGGCGTGGGCCTGGCGGCGCCCCAGGTGGGGGTGCTCAAGCGCCTGACCGTGATCGACTGCTCAGGCGGAGAAGGAGAAGCCCAGCCCCACATCTTGATCAATCCCGAAATCGTCTCCCAAGCGGGCACGCAGGTAGGGTCCGAGGGCTGCCTGTCCATACCGGGCTTTACGGCCAACGTGAGCCGTCCGATGACCGTGCGGACGCGCTATCGCACGGTCGACGGCGAGTGGCGCGAGCTGGAGGGCGAAGAGCTGCTGGCCAGGGTGATCTGCCACGAAAACGATCACCTCAACGGCGTGCTATTCCTGCGCCACCTGAGCAAGCTCAAGCGCGGCATGATCAAGAAGAAGATCCGGACGCTGCGCAAGCAGGGCGAGTGGGACTAGGTTGCGAGCCGTATTCATTGGCACGCCCGGATTTGCCGTGCCGTCGCTGGAACTGCTGGCAGAGCACCACGACGTGCTCGAAGTGGTGACTCAGCCGGATCGCCCGGCGGGCCGCGGCCGCCGCCTTAACCCTCCGCCGGTCAAGCGAACGGCCGAGGAGTTGTCATTGCCCGTCTTTCAGCCGGAGAAGATTCGCGACGACCACGCATTCGATCGTCTTGTCGGCCACGCACCGGACGTGATTGCCGTGGTCGGGTACGGCCAGATGATCCCGAAGCGGATTCGCGAGCTCTCGCCCCATGGGTGCGTGAACGTACACTCGTCGCTGCTGCCGAAGTACCGCGGTGCGGCGCCGGTCAATTGGGCGCTTGTCAACGGCGAAACCCACACCGGCGTGACCACCATGCGGATCTCGCGACAGATGGACGCCGGGGATATCCTGCTCAGCTGCACGACCGAGATCAGGCCCGGCGAGCGCGCATCGGAACTGAATCGGCGCCTGGCTCCAAAAGGCGCCAACCTGTTGATGGAGACCCTGCGCGGACTGCAAGCCGGCACGCTGCGTCCGATACCGCAAGACCACGACGCGGCGACCTTCGCACCGCTGATCCGTAGGGAAGACGGCCTTGTAGACTGGTCATTGTCCGCAACGGCGATCCATAACAGGCTGCGTGGCTTCGATCCTTGGCCGGGCATCTACAGCTTCTTCCGAGGCAAGCGCATGCGGATCCACGAAGCGCGGGTCGAAGGCGAGGGCGGTCTGGCTCCCGGCAGCATCGCGCTGGGCCACGGGCAACTTAGCGTCGGTTGCGGTGCGGGCAGGCTTGTGCTGGGGGAAGTCCAATTGGAGGGTCGCAACCGCATGGCAGCACTGGATTTCGCGCACGGCTACCGCGCCGAATCTGGCGAGGTGTTGGGGAATGGCTGAGGATCGCACCCTCGAACTGCCCAAAGGCTACCGATTCGCGGCGGGCTACGCGGGGATCCGCAAGCAGCAGTCGGACGATCTCGCCCTAATGGTGTCCGACCGGCCCGCTTCGGCCGCAGGGGTGTTCACGCGCAATTGCGTGCGAGCCGCCCCCGTAGACGCCAGCGCGGAATTCCTGCGACGCAGCTCCGGCAAGGCCCAAGTCATCGTCGCGAATGCCGGCAATGCGAACTGCGCCACACCCAACATGGCGGCAGTCGCCGAAGCTACGGCCGTGGCGGCAGCGAACCTTGCGTCGGTGCCCCACGAGCACATCCTGCTGGCTTCGACGGGGGTGATCGGCGAATCCTTCGGCGAAAGCGTGATCCCAAGCAGGCTGCCTAAGCTGTGGCAAGCGCTGGATCGGACTCAGTTCGAAGCCTGCGCGCAGGCGATCATGACCACCGACACGGTGCCCAAGGTGCGATCGTGTCGCATCGATACCGAGCAAGGACCCGTGCGGCTGGCAGGCATGGCCAAAGGGGCAGGCATGATCATGCCCGACATGGCCACGATGCTCAGCTTTGTGTTCACCGACGCTGACATCGAGCCCTTACTGCTTCAATCCTTGCTCGTGTCTGCGGTCGACCAGAGCTTCAATTGCATCACGGTGGATTCGGATACGTCCACGAACGATACCGTGTTCCTGCTAGCCAATGGCGCTGCGGGGGTACGGATCGATGGCGGGAGTCAAGGGCCGTTTCAAGACGCGCTCGACCAGCTCACTCGCGATCTCGCTATCGACATCGCGCGCGACGGAGAGGGCGCGTCCAAACTGGCCCAGATCACCGTGACCGGAGCAGCTGGGCGCGTCGAGGCAAAGACGATCGCCATGGCGATTGCCAACTCCCCGTTGGTGAAGACCGCGCTGGCAGGCGCCGACCCGAACTGGGGCAGAATCTTGGGAGCAGCAGGCAAGGCTGGCGCGCCGTTCGATCCGCAGGTCGCTGACATCTATGTCAACGGCGCGCAGGTTTGCAAGGCGGGAATGCGAGCCGACTTCGACGAGGACCCCGTCCAGCGAAGCATGGAGGCGGACGATATACAGATCGAACTGCGCTTGTCAGGGGGTGGGGGAAGCAGCGCAGTCGTATGGACTTGCGACTTCACGGAGAGTTACATTCGCATCAACGCGGATTACCGCACCTGAGTGCCGATGCCGACAGAATGCGGACAGTGCGGATACGCTGAAGAGCACGCAGGGGGCCCTTAGCTCAATGGTTAGAGCAGCGGACTCATAATCCGTTGGTTGCAGGTTCGAGTCCTGCAGGGCCCACCCCCAGACCGCTGAACTAACGCTAGACCGTTTCTGGCGTCGGATGGACCCACGGCTTGCGGTACGGACGCGCCAGCTTGTTGTTGGCCTCTTCGTCGCCAATCACGGAGTGGGACTTCGAATCCCAGTGCAGCGACCGGCCTATGTCGAGGGAGACGTTGCCGAGCAGGCAGCACGCGGTCGAAATGTGTCCTTGCTCGATGTCGGCGACCGGCTTGGAACGATTGTCGATAGCTTCGAGGAAGTCCTTCATGTGCGCCCGCAGGACGGGGAACTCGTGAGCCCCCAGCCTTGACTCGACCGTGTCGACATTGTCGATCTCGTACTTGTCCATCTCGGTGGGAGCCTTGCTGAGAATGGGCTTTTCATCCTTGTCCACCGGGATAAACTCCCACTTGGTGGTCGAACCCTTGAACAGGCCCTTCTCGCCGTAGATGAAATACGCCCATGGATAGCCTGGATAGACCGGCGGCCCCCAGTTGCGGTGCGTCCACACCACGTTGAGATCGGGAAACGAGAAAGTGGCAGTCTGGGTGTCGGGCGTGTTGGCCTTGCTGTCCTTATCGACAAAGATGCCACCGGTCGAGTGAATCACGGACGGCCAGCCTAGATCGAGGGTCCAGCGCACGAGGTCAATCATGTGGATGCACATGTCTCCGATGACGCCGTTGCCGTACTCCATGAAGTAGCGCCAGCGCCGGGGATGCGTCCACTGGCAGAACGGGCGCATCGGCGCCGGGCCGGTCCACATCTCGTAGTCCAAGTGGGCGGGAGGATCGGTGTCGGGAGGATTGCCGCGGGGGCTTCTGTAGACGTAGCAACAGACCTCGGCGTGCGAGATCTTGCCGAGCATGCCGCTTTGAATACGATCGCGGGCTTCGATCAGGTGGGGGGCCGAGCGTCGTTGAGTACCGACCTGAACGACCCGGCCGTACTTGCGGGCCGCCGCGACCATCGACTGTCCCTCGACGACATCGACCGAGATCGGCTTCTGGACGTATACGTCGGCACCGGCCTGCATGGCCTCGATCGCCGGCAGGCAATGCCAGTGGTCCGGCGTGGCGACCTCGACAATGTCGGGCTGCTCCTGCTTGAGCAGTTCGCGATAGTCGCCGTAGGTCCTAGGCGCCTTGCCGGACTTGTGCCGCTTGGCGGCGGTCTCGGCATCAGCAGCTAGGCTCTTGCTGTCGGGATCGCATAGCGCGACGATTTCGACGTCTTCGACCTGCACCAAGCGGAAGAGATCGTTCTTGCCGTACCAGCCGGAGCCGACGAGCGCGACCCGCCTGGGCTTGTTGGCCGCCCTGGCCCCCACCAGTGTCAGGCCGGCCGCTGCAGTGCCGACAAACGTGCGTCGATTGACGAGTTGCTGTGTCATGTTGGGAATCGCCAAACAGAACACTATCACAGATTGCATCTAGGCCGGAGTGCTCTGGCGCTGCACTGCAGGGCGGCTTGAGTCGGTCGGTGATGCCAAAGTTGCCCCTCTCGTACAGACCGCTTGGCTGATCCGGGGCGGGGGAATTGCAGCAGTTCTTGCTCGGCTGCAGGACGCCTCTCTTCAAGAGACCGTCTTGGCACGCTCGGCAACCGCCAGACTTTGCCTGCCCTACCGGGTTAGTCAATCGACTTCGCAAGGCCTTGAATCCGCCTCATGCGTAAAGCCTCTCTCAGAGCGAGACTAGCGGTCGCGGGGCGAGTCTTGACACCGAGCGCTCGAACCGCCTCGCCCAAGAGTGCCTCATCCAGCGAAAGACCGGTCCGTTTCAGGTGGATGCAGCAGCCAGCGAGGTACGGCTAGGCCCGTCAAAGCATGAAGGGCGGACTCAGAC
>JAJDZN010000310.1 GCA_022824585.1 Bryobacterales bacterium
CCGGATCCTGCTCGCTAGCCAAATGGTGGTCTTTGGGGTGCTGATGTCGGAGAGGGATCCGTGGATTTTCGCAGCGCTGGTTTGCTATATCCTGCTGTGCTTCGGCGGCGGGTTCGCGACCATGCCATCATTCGTCTCGGACGTCTTCGGGTCCAAGCGGATGTCGGCGATCTACGGGACGATCCTGACCGCTTGGTCGGCTGCCGGAATATTCGGCCCCCTGTACATGGGCTATCTGCGGGATCAGTATCCCGATCGCTTCATCATTTACTGCTTCTTGGTCGGGGTGCTGATCCTCGGAATTGGCTACGTGTTCTCGTACCTGTTGAATGATGAGCGCATCCGCCTGCACCCGCCGACCTTGGACGGGACACTTCGCCAGTTTGGGATTCCCCGGCTGCGGAAGCCGTAGCAGTCCTGTTGCCCGGCGCGACTCGTTGCCCAGATGCTCGGCAACTCGAGCGAAAGGTGATTCCATCGCTGTCTTGACCAGAAGAAAGCTGCTTCCGGGTTCAAGGTAGCGTCCGGCACTGGTCGGCTATCTGCTGGCTACGCGCCACTGGTGCCGATGGCGACTGATGGTCGATCAAGTGCGACCGGGAGCTGCCAGACGTAACGATTACGTCTGGCTGGCGCGCGTGTGCCAGTTCGGCCTCGCCCGGTCCAGTCACATGCCCCGCGCGGTCTTGCCGAGTTGCACCAGCAGTGCCGCTACCGGCGCAAGCAATACGCCTTCCAAGACGCCAGCCCGGTCACCAATGGCCCGTTGGAAGTGCGGCCATTCCGCACAATGGCGCACAGCCATAAACTAGTTGGGGTAAGTTGGGCCTAAAGAATCCTTGCGGATGGACGGAACATGCAACCAGTCGGCGTAATCGGCCTCGGGCAAATGGGCATCGGTATCGCCCGGAACTTGGCGAGCGGCGGCTTCCCGACGATCGGCTTCGATCTGCGAGCCGAGCGGGGAGCCTTGCTGCGAGCCGCGGGCGGCGTCGCCGCCCAGAGCTGCGCTGAGGCGGGAGCAAGGTCAGACGCGCTCTTCGTGATGGTCATGAACGGCGGCCAGGCGAAAGACGCGCTGTTTGGCGAGCGGGGCGCCGTGGAAGGCCTCTCCCCGGGATCGACCGTGATCGTCACCGCCACCGTGCTGCCGTCGGAGGTGCAGGCGCTGGAAGAGCCGCTGGCCGAGCGCGGCATCGACTTGATCGACTCGCCCGTCAGTGGCGGCAAGGCCGGGGCCGACGGGGGGTCGCTGACTCTGATGGCCGCCGGACGGACCGAAGTGCTCGAGCGCAACCGCGCGGCCTTGGAAGCGATTTCCAAGCGGACCTTCCATGTGGGCGAGCAGATCGGGCAGGGCCAGGTCGTCAAGGCTTCCTTGCAGTCGCTGATCGGGTGCATCTTCGCGGCAACGTTCGAGGCCTTCGTGCTGGGGGCGAAGTCCGGCGTCAAGGGCGAGACGCTCTTCGATGTGATTCGCTCGAGCGCGGTCGGCAGCCCGTTGATAGAGACCTGTGCGCGGCACCTGCTGGATCGCAGCTTCGAAGACACGGGCAGCCATATCGGCACCATGTACAAGGACCTCGGGATCTCGATGAGCGTGGCCCGCGAAGCCGGAGCCGCGATGTTCGCCACCAGCGCGGCCTACGAGATGTTCCAGGCCGGCATTTCGCGCTATCCCGACGGAGACAACTGGGTCGTGGCGAAGTGGCTGGAAGAGATCGCGGGCACCGAGGTCGGCTGGTAGGGGGAGGCGTTGGCAAGGCTTGGCGTGATCACGGACGGCATCAGCCGCGATTTCGAGCGGGCGCTCGAGGTCATGCAGGAGCACGGCCTGCGCCACGCCGAGCTGCAGTATTTGTGGGACAGGGAGGTCGGGGACCTGAGCGACGCCCAGATCGGCCGCGTCCAGGAGCTCGTCCGCAGCCGCGACATGGAGGTAGTCTGCGTCTCGCGGCACGTCTTCGCCGGTCTGCCGGTCGGACAGACCGAGGTGGGAGACAGAGCGCACGAGCTGCAAATGGGCGCCTTGCGCCGCTGCATTGACACGGCCAAGGCGCTCGATTGCGGGCTGGTCCGGATCATGAGCTTCCGCAAGGAGATGATCTTGTTCGGTTCTGGCGGGGCCGAGCAGTGGAATGTCGCCACAGGCGCCTGGGACAAGCTGAAGCTCTTGCTGCGACCCGCCGTGCAGCTGGCGGAGGACGCCGGCGTCACGCTGGTCGTCGAGACCGGCAACAACGCGATGGTCACTTCCGGGCACCTAGCCCGCAAGCTGGTCGAAGAGCTCGGCTCGCGGCACCTGCGGGTGCTCTGGGATCCGGGCAACAGCCTGTATTGCGCCGAACCCGCCTATCCGGACGGCTACGCGGCGTTGCGCGGCTGTCTCGGCCACGTTCACGTCAAGGACTTGCTCGTGGACATCCCGAAGGCCACGGTGCAGCAGGTGCGCTTCGGCGAGGGCCACATGGCCCCGTTCTTCGCCGAGATCGCCGCCGCGCTTGAGGAAGACGGCTACGCGGGGACGGTGTCTCTCGAGAGCGTGTACCGTCCCTCTGGCGGGTCGTTCGAAGACGGGTTCCGGGCGTCCTGCGCGGCGTTCCGCGAGACGTTCGGCTAGATGGAGTCGGCGGCCGGGCGGTGCCCGGCCCGGCCCTGATCGCTCGTTCAGTTCGCCTGCGCGCTCGCGCCGGGCGCGGGAGAGCCGTTGGCGCTCGCCGCTGCCGGCTCGTCGGCGACCGGCAGGCCGAGTTCCAGGCGCACAGCGCGCTCCAGCCTGTCGCGCACGTCGAGGTTCTTCTTGAGGAACTCCTTGGCGCGCTCGCGGCCTTGGCCGATGCGCTCGCCCTCATAGGAGAACCACGAGCCGCTCTTTTGGACCAGCCGGTGGTTCACTCCCAGGTCCAGCAGGTCGCCCTCGCGGGAGACGCCCTCCCCGTACATGATGTCGAACTCGGCCAGCTTGAACGGCGGGGCCATCTTGTTCTTCACGACCTTGATCTTCGTGCGGTTGCCGATCACGGCGTCGCCGTCCTTGATCGCGCTGATCCGGCGGATGTCGATGCGCACCGACGAGTAGAACTTCAGCGCCCGGCCGCCCGTGGTCGTTTCCGGGCTGCCGAACATCACCCCGATCTTCTCGCGGATCTGGTTGATGAAGATGATGCAGCAGTTTGACTTCGACAGCGGGCCGGTCAGCTTGCGCAGGGCCTGGGACATCAGTCGCGCCTGCAGCCCGACATGGCTGTCGCCCATCTCGCCCTGCAGCTCGGCGCGCGGCACCAGTGCCGCCACCGAGTCGACGACCACGACGTCGATCGCGCCCGAGCGCACCAGCACTTCCACGATCTGCAGCGCCTGCTCGCCGGAGTCTGGCTGCGAGATCAGCAGGTCGTCGAGGTTCACGCCGAGCTTGGCCGCGTAGATCGGATCGAGCGCGTGCTCGGCGTCGATGAAGGCCGCCATGCCCTCGGCCTTTTGCGCTTGCGCCACCGCCTGCAGCGCGAGCGTGGTCTTGCCCGAGGATTCCGGGCCGTAGATCTCGACGATGCGGCCCTTGGGCAGGCCTCCGATGCCGAGCGCGGCGTCCACGGACACGGCGCCGGTCGGGATCACGTCAGCGGCGATGCCCGCGTCGCGCTCTCCCATGCGGAGGATGGCGCCCTTGCCGTGGTCCTTCTCGATCTGGCGCAGCGCCGCGTCAAGATTGTGCTGTGTTGCTTGTTTCACTGGGGGTCTCCTTTTTCAGGTTGGTTGACAAACTATTTAATTCAATTATAGCGATAAAATTACGAATTTCAAGCAATAAGAGAAAATTTCTTGTCCGGGCCGCAAGAAGCTGGGCTGGGGCCATCGAATTGCGGCTTGCGGGCTAGTTGGACTCGCTCGGGAGCGGGGCGTAGTAGCCACGGCGGACGCGGACCGTGGCATTGCGATGCCTGGTGCGCACTTCCACCGTGTGGAACGAGCCGTCGTTGACGAACTGGCTGGGCGAGTACAGGATGAAGTACTGGTGGCGCAGCTCGTTGGCGATATTGGCGAACGACTGCTGCAGGTCGCGGGCTTGGAACGGATGGAACGCGACCCCGCCGGTCTCCCGGGCGAAGCGCCGCAGCGTCTTGTCGCCCGCTTCGGCCGTCCCGGTGCGGTTGGTCGAAATGGTGTACACCACGGTCTCGGCCTTGTGCGCCATTTCCAGGGCGTCTTCGCGGGTCACCGTGCTGCGGTTGTCGGCGCCGTCGCCGATCACGACCAGCGCCCTCCGGAACTGCTCCTTGGGCTGGTCCTCGGGCAACTTGTCCCGGCAGGCATAGTAGATCGCGTCGTAGAGCGCGGTTCCGCCGCCGGCTCGCAGCCGGCGGACGCCGTCCGCCAGGTCGTCGATGTTGTTGGTGTAGTCGACGATGAGCTCGGCGCGGGTGTCGAAGCTCACCAAGAACGCCCGGTCGTGCTCTTCGGCGAGCACTCCCTGCAGGAACTCGATGGCGGCTTCCTGCTCGAACTTGAAGCGGGCCCGGATCGAGTTGCTGGTGTCGAGGATCACGCCGATCCGCAAGGGCAGGTCGCTCTCGCGGTCGAACTCGCGGATCTCCTGCTCCCAGCCGTCGTCGAAGACGCTGAAATCGTCCCTCCCGAGGTCGGTGATGAAGCGGTTCCTGCGGTCGGTGACCGTGAACAGGAGAGGCACGCGCGCGACATCGATCTTGATGATGTCCGACTCCTGGCCCGCGTAGACCGGCTCGAACTCGGCCGTGCCGCTTTCTTGGGCCCATGCTGCGGCGAGCAATCCGACCGCCGCCAGTAGGGCCGAACAACGCAGGAGCATGCTCGCATTATAGACCTAGCAGGGCCAGATGAGCGCTAAATTCGGTCGATAGGGGGGCCTCGTGCCGCATGCGCTCGCGGCTCTGCGGATGGTCGAATCCCAGGACTCTTGCGTGCAGCAGATAGCGTCCGGGCGTGCCGATCTCGGGCAGGGTCTTGCGGGCGCCGTAGAGCGAATCGCCCACGACCGGATGCCCCATCGCGGCGAGATGCACCCGGGCTTGGTGCGTGCGCCCGGTATGGATGCGTACCTCGACCAGCGAGTACTTGGCCGAGCTGCGCAGGCAGCGGACATCGCTTTGCGCCTCGCGGCCGCTCAACGCCACAGCCATCTTGATCCGGTTGTGGCTGTCCCTGCGAATCGGCATCTGGGTCCGCAGCCACCAGACGCCGTCCTGCTTGACCGGGTGGCCGTGGCGCAGCAACTTGGGATCGTCGTGCGGGTCTTCGGGCATCGGGCGCTCGACCGCGGCCCAGTAGAGTTTGAGCACGTTGCGTTGCTGGAACTGTTCCTGCAGCCGCAGGTGGGAACGGTCGTGCTTGGCCACTACGATCGCCCCCGACGTGAACCGGTCCAGGCGGTGAACGATGCCCGGGCGGAGCTGGCCTGGCGCGCCGGACAGCGACTCCATGCGGTGCAGCAGCGCGTTGACCAAGGTGCCGGAGGCGGCGCCCGCGCCGGCGTGGACTGTCATCCCGGAGGGCTTGTTGATGACGGCCAGGTCGCCATCTTCGTAGAGGACCTCGAGGTCGATCGCTTCGGGCTCGGCCCGCAACGGAGGCCGCTCGGTCGGTTCAACCTCGATCGCCTGGCCCAGGCGTACCTTGCGCGACGCCTTGGATTCGACGCTTCCGTCGACTCGCACGTTGCCGGAGCGAATCCACTGCAGGACCAGCGAGCGTGTCGCGCTCTCGACCCGGCTGCACAGGAAGCGGTCAAGCCGGGTGCCAACGTCTTCGGGCCCGGGCGCCAAGCGCATCGGTTCCAGAGTGGCACACTTGCCGTCTTTCGGGGCTTGAACCTGGGCAGCCGCCACACGGAGAGCCGCGCGCGTCGCCCGGTGCGAGAGGATCTGCCGAAGCTCGCAGCGGTCGCCTAGAATGGCTTCGATGAAGGCGCGCCTGTGGCTGGCTGCCTGTCTGTGCACCTGGGCGGCTTGCTCCGGCCCGGAGCTGGAACCGATCCCCGAGATCGCGCTGGACGAGCTCGGGCCCAGCCTGGCAAACCAGCTCGGCCCCCAGCTGGACGCGCTGCGGGCCAACTCCGGCGACATCAACGCAGCCGGAAACGCCGGCATGCTGCTGCACGCCTACGGGCAGCACGACCTAGCCGTCGCCTTTCTCAAGCGGGCGGGCGAGCTTGACTCGAGCCAGCTGCGCTGGCCCTACTATCTCGGGATCTCGCTGGCCCAGCTCGGTCGCGGGGCGGAGGCCGCGGAGGCGTTCCGCGAGTGCATCCGCCGTGACGACGGGTACCGCCCGGCCAAACGGCGCTTGGCCGAGGTGCTGCTCGCCGGCGACGACGTCGATCGTAGCCGCGATGTCTTCCGTGAACTCGTCGCGGCCGAGCCCGACGATGCCCGCGCGCTGCACGGCTTGGGCAAGGCCGAAGCGGCGGCCGGGCAGCTGGAAGCCGCCGTCCAGCATCTGCGCCGCGCCGTCCGGGCGGCGCCCGCGTTCGGCCAAGCGCACTACGCGCTGGCTCTGGCCTACCGGGAGTTGGGCGAGGAGGGCAAGTCCTCGGAGCATCTCGATCTGTACGCGCGCCACCGCGAATCCGAGCCCGCTGCCGACGACCCGCTGGCGAGCGCCGTCGCCGGGTTGCGCGCCACTGCCGCCGAGTACCTCAAGCGAGGCGTGGAAGCGATGGAGGCCGGACGCCGCGGCGACGCCGTGTCCCTGCACGCCAGGGCCTTGCGGGAAGATCCCTCGCTCACGCAAGCGCACGTCAACCTAGTGATCCTGTACGGCTCGATGAAGCGGCCTGAGGATGCCGCCGCGCAGTATCGCTCGGCTCTGGACGCCGGTCTCGCAAGCGCCGAGCTGCACTACAACTACGGCGTTGTAGCCTACCGCGAACGCGAAGCGGAAGCGGCGCGGCTGGCCTTCGAAGCGGCTCTTGAGATCAACCCGGATCACGCGCTCGCCAATCACAACCTCGGACAGATGCTGGAGGAACAGGGTCGCTTCGGGGAGGCGCGGGCCCGCTACGAGCGCGCGCTGGCCAGTCGTCCGGACCACGCGCTCTCGCACTACAAGCTGGGCCTGCTATGGATGCGCGAGTTCGATGCGGCCAAGGCGGTGCGGGCCTTCCGCCAAGCGATCGAGGAGCAGTCCGACCGCACTCCGACCTATCTCTTCTCGCTGGCTGCCGCCCTGCTGGCTTCCGGCGAGCGAGAGGCCGCGGTGGCCAGGTTCCGCGAAGCCCGCGCACAAGCCGCGGGATTCTCGCAGGCCGAGCTCGTCGCGCAGATCGATGAGACCCTGCGCAAGCTCGAGGCCGGCGGCCGCTAGAGCGAACCCGCCCGGCAGGGGCGCGCCAGCCCGGCCAGAGCGCGGCTTCCATCACTGCTTGCAGGAAGAGCGAGGCTCGCTTGACAGCCGCGCCGAGATGTGTAATTATGCATAATTATGAATATTCATTCAGAAGTGGCGGCACGGGAGCAGCCTGCACCGGTGCGTCACTTCCTACGGGACGCTGACCTTTCGGCCGACGAGCTGCGCGAGGTCTTGGACCTTGCCGCGAGCGTCAAGGCTGACCCCGGCCCGTTCCGGCGGGTCTTGCAGGACCGCTCGATCGTGATGCTGTTCGAGAAGCCGTCCTTGCGCACTCGAATGACCTTCGAGCTCGCCGCAGCGCAGCTGGGGGGGGTTGCCGTCTTCCAGGACCACCGTGACGGCCCCATCGGCCAGCGCGAGCCCGCGCCCGACATTTCGCGCAACCTGGACCGGTGGTTCGACGCGATCGTGGCGCGCACGTTCTCGCAGAAGACCCTGGACCTGCTCGCCAAGTGGTCCAGCGTCCCGGTGATCAACGCCCTGAGCGAGTCGTTTCACCCGTGCCAGGCGCTGGCGGACTACCTGACACTGCTGGAGCGCTTCGGCTCCTTTGACGGGCTCAAGCTGGCCTACGTGGGAGATGCCAACAATGTCGCGCACTCGCTGCTGCACTGCGGTCCCCAGCTCGGCGTGTCAGTCTCGATTTGCGGCCCGGCGGCCTATGGGCCGCGCCCGGACGACCTTGCCAAGGCGCGGCAAGTGGCCGAGCGGAACGGTTGTACGGTCGAGGTGGGGGAAGACATCCGCCAAGCGGTGCAGGGCGCGGCCGCGGTGTATACCGACGTGTGGACCAGCATGGGCTGGGAGGCCGAGACGCAGCAGCGCAGGATCGCGTTCGCCGACTACAAGGTCGATAGCGCCGTGATGCGGCTGGCAGAGAAGCGCGCGGTATTCATGCATTGCCTCCCGGCGCAGCGCGGCGCGGAGGTGACCAACGCGGTGATCGAGTCGCCCCAGTCGGTCGTTTTCGACCAAGCCGAGAACCGGCTGCACGCCCACAAGGCGATCCTGATCCAGATGATGGAGGGCAAACATGTCTAGGCATCCCAAGAAGGTGGCCCTTGCTTATTCGGGCGGGCTCGACACTTCGATCATCATTCCTTGGCTGCGGGAGAACTACGGCTCTGACGTCGTGGCCGTCTGCGGCGACGTCGGACAGGGCCGGGACGAGCTAGCCGGTCTGGAGCAGAAGGCGCTCGCCAGCGGTGCCTGCGAGGTGTACGTCGAGGATTTGCGCGAGGAGTTCGTGCGGGAGTATGTCTGGCCCATGGTCCGCTCGGGCGCCGTGTACGAGCACAAATACCTGCTGGGCACCTCAATCGCCCGTCCGCTGCTGGCCAAGCTGCAGGTGAGGGTGGCCCTTGAATCGGGCTGCGACGCGCTGGCGCATGGCGCGACCGGCAAGGGCAACGACCAAGTGCGATTCGAGCTGACATACAAGGCCTTGGCTCCGCACTTGCCCGTGATCGCTCCCTGGCGCGAATGGGATATCGTCTCCCGCGAAGACGCCGTTGACTACGCCAAGCGCCACCAAGTGCCGATCCAGCAGAGCAAGGAGAAGATCTATAGCCGCGACGCGAACCTGTGGCACATCTCCCACGAAGGCGCGGAACTTGAAGATCCGGCCAACGAGCCCGGGCCGGCCGTGTGGACGCTGACGGCAGATCCGGCGAGCGCTCCGGCCGGCGGCGCTCAGGTCAGCATCGAGTTCGAGGCCGGTACGCCGGTCGGCCTGGACGGCGAGCGCATGAGTCCCGCAAGCGTTGTGGAGGCGCTCAACACTCTGGGCCGCGAGCACGGCATCGGCCGCATCGACTTGGTCGAGAACCGCTTCGTCGGCATGAAGTCTCGCGGCTGCTACGAAACGCCGGGAGGAACCATCTTGATGGCCGCGCACGCCGAACTGGAGGCTCTGACGCTGGATCGCGCCACCCAGCACTACAAGCAGAAGCTGGCCATCGACTACGCCGAGCTGGTCTACGACGGCAAGTGGTTCACCCCGCTGCGCGAGGCCATGGACGGGTTCGTGGACGTCACGCAGCGGCACGTCACCGGAAGGGTCGTGCTCAGCCTCTGCCAGGGACGCATTGCCCCGGTCAGCCGCACTTCGCCGTATTCGCTCTACGCTCCCGAGATCGCGAGTTTCACCATGGGCAGCGAGTATGACCAGCGCGATGCCGAGGGTTTCATCAATCTCACCGGCCTGCCGATCCGGGTGCATGCCGCGGTCCAAGGCGGCCTGCGGGAAGCGGAAGGCGGTTCGGAATGAAACTCTGGGGCGGCCGGTTCGAAACCGGCCCGGCGGAACTCTTCGAGCGCTACTCGGGCTCGCTGGACTTCGACCGGAAGCTGTTCGAGGCCGATGTGGTCGGATCGAAGGCTTTCGCGAACGCCCTGTGCGGAGTCGGCATCCTGACCTCTGCGGAGAGGGACAAGATCAATGCGGCCTTCGACGGCATGCTGGCGGAGGCCGCCGCGCCGGGCTATTTCGACGCCGACGACGAAGACATCCACACCTTTGTCATCCGCAAGCTCGGAGAGGCGGTAGGAGAGCTGGCGGAGAAGATCCACACCGGGCGCAGCCGCAACGAGCAGGTCGCGACCGATTTCCGCCTGTGGATGAAGGCTGCGATTCGACGCGCGCAATTGCAGCTGGAAGCGCTGATGAAGTCCCTGCTGCGACTGGCCGAGCGGGAGTCCGACGCGCTGCTGCCCGGCTACACGCATCTGCGGCGCGCCCAGGCCGTGCTCTTCGCGCACTACCTGCTGGCGTACTTCGAGATGTTCCTGCGCGACTGGCAGCGCATGCAGCAGGCGTACGAGCGCACCGACGTGCTGCCGCTCGGCAGCGGCGCGCTCGCTGGCAGCGGGTTTGCGTTCGACCGGGGGGAGATGGCCGCCGATCTGGGATTCGCCGCGATCTCGGCCAACAGCTTGGACGCGGTGTCGGACCGTGACTTCGCGCTCGACTTCCTGTACGCCGCCTCGGTCGCGATGTTGCATGCCAGCCGGCTGGCGGAAGATTGGATCCTCTACAGCAGCGAGGAGTTCGGATTCCTCGAAATGGGCGACGAGGTCACGACCGGTTCGAGCCTAATGCCGCAGAAGCGCAATCCGGACGCGCTCGAGCTATTGCGCGGAAAGGCGGGGCGCGTTTGCGGCAGCTTGCAGTCGCTGATGATGACCTTGAAGGGGCTGCCGATGGCGTACAACCGGGATCTGCAGGAGGACAAGGAGGGTGTGTTTGACAGCGCGGCCCAGGTGACGGACTCGCTGGCGATCCTGGCGCTGTGTGTCGATACGGCCAAGCTGAGGCGTCCGGCAATGGAGCAGGCCGCCGAGGAAGGTTGGGTTTCGGCCACCGCCTTAGCAGAGATTCTGGCCCGCAGGGGCATTGCGTTCCATCGGGCGCACCAAATCGTGGGCGGCATCGTGCTCGCCAGCGTCCAGCAGGGCAAGCGGCCAACGGAGTGGACCTTGGACGAGCTGCGCGAGTTCGCACCCGAGCTTGACGAGTCGGTGCTGGCGGCCCTCGTTCCCAGCAATGCCTTGGAAAACCACCAGGTGCCAGGCGGCACGGCTACCGACCGGGTCAGGGAGGCCTTGGCGGCGGCTAGATCGAGGCTGGTCGAGCTGGCGCCGATGTCAGCCAGCGGGGGAGCCCGAGCGACGTGAAGTCCCGGCGGCAGCGAGAGATCCTCAGCCTGATCGAATCCCAGGCGTTCCGCACGCACGGGCGACTTGCGGAAGCGCTCGCCGCGCGTGGCATCGCCGCCAGCCAGGGCACGCTCTCGCGGGATCTGCGCCAACTAGGTGTCGTCAAGACCGCCGCCGGCTATGCCGCGCCCGCACAGGCCCAGGGTGAGGGCGCCGCCAGGGCCGTCCTGCAGCAGCTCGTCGGACAGTTCTTGGTGAGGATCGAAACGGCTCAGAACCTCGTCGTCCTGCGCACCGAGCCGGGCGGCGCGAATGCGCTCGCCCAAGGGCTCGACGGCGCGAACCTGCCCGAGGTCATCGGCACGCTAGCTGGAGACGACACTATCTTCATCGCCACCGCGGATAACGGTGCCGCGCGCCGGGTCCGGGCCATGCTGGAGGAACTCTAGGCGAAGGACGCTAGAGGAGCCTCGACGCGTAGTTGCGACTATAGGTCGAGTTCGGATTCGGGAGAGGTGGCGAGCGAAGCCCGCCATCCAGCTTTCCTCCGCGAATGTCGTCTCGCTCGAGATCACTCGACGAGACGGCACAAGATCTGGCCAGTGCTCAGATACAACTCTCCCGCTGAGCTTGGTTGCGAGCTGAATACAATGGACATGTCCTCGGGCACCTGCGCGGATCCTTGGGCCTTTCGCTGCGGGTCGCAACGGTAGGTTAACTTTGTGGCCAGAACAGCATGGAGCAGAGACGACGCGTGGTAGGAGACCAACTGCTAGGCCCTGTTCAGCACCTCGTAGCGCGCTATTCGGTCTGTAGGACGTTTCGACGCCAGCCGTCAGGAACCGAAGCTGCCGCATACGAATTCCTACGCAGTCTTAACTTGAGACCATTCGGCACGAGCGATCCGGACCGCTTTCGGTCAGTGCTCGACGAGGCCTCCAACGAACTTCAAGTCAAACTTCCTGGTCGCTCTTGGGGATTCGCCCGCAAGAGCTTGAACGTCTTTCTGCGCGACTGCCTTTACAACGTATATCTCAGAGAGCAGAATCACTTGGACCAAGCCGAGTATTGCTTGGAAATACCTCTCGACAGTATCGTCGCTGAGAAAATACGCGAGTGCGACCGCTTTATGCCTAGGTGGAGAAACATCAGGGACCTCGACTGCCATACAAACGAGTTCTACCAGGTGCTGGCAGCTGAAATCGCCGAGAACGAGGGATATGCGCGAGTCCATTTGGATGCTGTCTGGTGGGGGCGGCGCGAGGACTAACGGTTCAAACCGAAGGCTTGTCAGGTACAGTCATTGCCGTTTCTGTTGTTTTCGCGCTATGGCTTTGGGCGGCGCTTTATCCGCGCGATCAGGCTCTTGCTCTGTAACGCCTCCCGTCCGCACCAAAGGAATAATGCAATGGCTGCAAGCGTCCCGCCATAAACCCCGATGCACTCTGCGGCGGTCCACGGGGCAGAAGCGTTCAAGAACGTGGTAACAGCTATCCCAACGAACGCGCAGCCGAGACCTGCTAGGAGCGAGGCGGTGAAGTTGAACGAGCCCAGAAACTCCAGTTCGCCCTCGGGAACTATGTATGCTTTCTCTTCGCGCGGCTGTATGTTGTGCCGAATTCCGGGATTGGGTTGCATTGAACTCGTACCTCCCTATAGATCAAGCTGGGTTCTAGGACGGGGCGAGAGACCTATACGGCGCCCTCTACAGTTTTCCTTGTATGTTCTAAACTGTTCCCGGTGTCCTCTTGAGTAAACAGAGTGATTCGGTAGGCGTACACGAACCGGGCAGCGCGAGTTCCCCCTCCCGGACCTCCTTGGCAACCGATGTCTAGGAGGTACTCTTCCGCTTCCCGGGCGGCAGAGTCTGTTTCAGCCTGTCCGTAGATCCAAGCCCCATCACGCTCGTTCACTCGGTGGTCTTTGAACAATCGGCGTTTGGGTTCTGACGTCACCCCGACATACCAGCCGTAGCCGGCTGTCATCCCGCCGTTCTCCCGTATGTAGTCACTAACGGCCTTGACTAGAGTGTCTTTAGTCATAATTTTGACGGAATGAGAAACGTATTATGCCATATCGGGCATGAGAGCGTGTCAAGTCGGATTGGATGACGAGACTTACGCTGGTTTGAATGGCAAAGCTCGAATCCACATGGCGGCTGGTTGGCGCCATTGCACGCGGATGATCAGACCGTTTGTCTGCCGCCTTTCTCGCGTCCGCGTGCGAGGTTTGGTTGTTGCAGGCTGATTCTTGGATCAGCATTGCCCTCGTGCTCGTGTCGGCCAATTGGCACCATCAGGCATTCTCTGTGGGCTTTTGCTCGTCTCGGGAGTCGACCGCGCCGGGCTTGCTATTCTAGGCGTCTCGGAACCTGATTGGGGTTCCCGCGCAGGGTAGAACATGAGCACCGTTTCGTTAGAGAACCACGTCGCCGTGGTCACCGGAGCCAGCAAGGGTCTGGGGCGTGAGATGGCCGAAGCCCTAGCCGGGGCGGGGGCGAAGGTGGCCTTGGTGGCGCGGAACGAGGAATTGCTCTCCGAGGTGGTGCAGGGGATTCGCGCCCGCGGCGGCACTGCCGAGTACATCATGGCGGATGTCACTGACGAGACTGCCGCGGCGGAAGTGGACCAGATGGTCAAGGAAGCCTTCGGCGTCTGCGACATCCTGATCAACAACGCGGGCATCAATAATCGCAAGCCGATCGAGGAAATGTCCCTAGACGAGTGGCACGAGATCCTTGAGGTCAATCTGACCGGTCCGTTCTCCATGTCGCGCACCTTCGTGCCGGGCATGAAGGGACTGCGCTGGGGCCGCATCATCAACATGACTTCGATCATGTCCCACGTCTCGCTGCCGAACCGCACCGGCTATTCGACCACGAAGAGCGGCCTGCTGGGCTTCACGCGGGCGCTGGCGCTTGAGCTGGCTCCCTACAACATCACGGTCAATGGCATCAGCCCCGGCCCGTTCGCAACCGAGATGAACCGGCCGCTCATCGAGGATCCCGACAAGAACAGCCAGTTCCTCGCCAGCATTCCCGTGGGACGGTGGGGCAAGGTCGAGGAGATCGGCAGCCTCGCCGTGTACATGTGCTCGGAAGCCGCGGGCTTCCTGACCGGTACCGATGTCGTGATCGACGGCGGCTGGACCGCGCGCTAGCTGCTAGTCATCCGCTTCCCAGCCGGGGACTCGCACGAAGCGATGGCCGCGCTCGCGCAGGCGCGGCACGATCTCCCTGAGCGCTTCAAGGCTCTCCGATCTGTCCGCCCGGGGCCGCGTCGCGTGCCCGTCGTGCAGGCACACGATGCCGCGTCCGCGGACGCGGTCCAAGACGCGGCGCGCGATGCGGCCGGCATCCCACTTCCAATCGTTGCCGATGACCGTCCAGTGGACCGATGTCAGGCCCGCGGCGGGCAGCGCCGTCGCCAAGAACGGCGAGCGCAGGCCATAGGGTGGCCGGAACAGCTTGACCGCGCGGCCCGTGGCGGTACCGATGGCGTCCTGTGACGAGAAGACCTCTTCGAGCACCTGCGCCCGCGAGCATAGGGTCAGGCAGGGGTGCGAGAACGAGTGATTTCCGAGCGCATGCCCGGCTTCGACGATCGCGCGCGCGACGCCGGGGCGGCGTTCTACGTTCGCGCCGCAAGCAAAGAAGGTCGCCTTGACGCCCAGCTCGTCGAGCGCCTCCAAGAAACGCGGCGTCTCGTTGCTGGGGCCGTCATCGAACGTTAGCGCGATTTCGTCCGGCGGACCGTCCAGCTGCCACCTGCTGGGACCCCAACGCTGCGCGCGCGGATGTGCCGCCGCATAAGCGGCGTAGCCCGCGGCCGGCAGGGTCAGTGCGAGCGGCAACCACACCATCCAGATTCTAGCTAGGGCGGGCGAATGACAGATTTCAACGTTGGTTTCGATCCGAACCGTCCCCTCAAGTCAGGCGTCGAAATCTAGGGTTGTGCTGGCGTCAGAGCGGCCCTTATACTAGTTCTTTCGGCTCGATTCGGGCCGCCGGATGAAGCACAGTGCCGGGCACCAAGGAGCGCGAGTTCCAGGCGCCGCATCACGAGGCGGCGATGTTCTACGGCCTGTTCCTGCGCGGGCATCCGGTCGCGTTGCTGCGACAGCAAATCGACATCCCGCCAACTGTATTCAGGAAGTTGATGCGTCACCGAGAGTATGACGCGGACTTCCGGGAACACCTGCGGCGGACCTATCGCTACCGCAAGCAGGTGCTGACGATCTTCAACTCGCTGGTGACATCCGCGCAGACCCAGAGCGCCTGCCAGTGACGCGCGTTGCCGCGGGCCGCCCAGCGCGTTCTGTTTGAGGGCGGACCGGACAGAATCAGCCAAAGCAATCTCGATGGATCTCTACCACCCCTCCGAAAGCTTCGCCGCCCGGGCCAATGTGCAGCCCGGCGAGTCGCACGAAGCGCTTATCGCCAAGGCGTCCGCAGATCCGGAGGCCTTTTGGTCCGATCTGGCCGAGAGCGAGCTGCACTGGTTCCGCAAGTGGGACAAGGTGCTGGACGACTCGGAAGCGCCGTTCTACAAGTGGTTCACCGGCGCGACGACAAACATGTCGTACAACTGCTTGGATCGGCACTGCCAGACCTGGCGCAAGAATCGTGCCGCGATCGTCTGGGAGGGTGAGCCGGGCGACCAGCGCACGCTGACGTACCAAGAGCTGTTGCAGGCGGTTGAGCGCTTTGCCGCCGTGCTCAAGGCACAGGGGTTTCAAGCCGGCGACCGGGCGATCCTGTACATGCCGATGGTGCCGGAGCTGCCGGTGGCCATGTTGGCGTGCGCCCGCTTGGGCATCACGCACAGCGTGGTGTTCGCGGGCTTCTCGGCGGAGGCGCTCAAGACGCGCATCCTGGATCTTGATGCCGGGTTGGTGGTCACCGCCGATGGCGGCTGGCGCAGAGGCAACATCGTTCCCCTCAAGCAGGCGGTCGACGAAGCGCTCGAGGACTGCCCCGGCGTCAGGAGCGTGGTTGTATATCGCCGCACCGGCAACGCGATCGAAATGACGCCCGGGCGGGACGCTTGGTGGCATGATCTCGATGCCGATGTCACTGCCGGTTGCCCGGCGGAGAGACTGGATGCGGAGCATCCGCTCTACGTGCTCTACACCTCCGGCACGACGGGCAAGCCGAAGGGGATCGTGCACTCCACCGGCGGGTACCAGTTGCAGGTCTCGATGGCGATGCGCTGGGTGTTCGACATCAAGGACGAAGACACCTACTGGTGCGCGGCGGATGTGGGCTGGGTGACCGGCCACAGCTACATCGTGTATGGCCCGCTGCTGGTCGGCACGACCACCGTGATGTACGAGGGAGCGCCGGACTTCCCCGAGCCGGATCGGTTCTGGAGCTTGGTGGACAAGTACAAGGTGAACGTCTTTTACACCTCGCCTACGGCGATCCGGGCATTCATCAAGTTCGGAACAGAATATCCCGAGCGCCACGACCTGTCCAGCCTGAGGCTGCTGGGCTCGGTAGGCGAACCGATCAACCCCTCGGCGTGGGAGTGGTACCACGGCGTGATTGGCGGAGGGCGCTGCCCGATCGTCGACACTTGGTGGCAGACCGAGACTGGATCCATCATGATCTCGCCGCTGCCGGGGGTGACTGCGCTCAAGCCCGGATCGGGTACATTCCCTCTGCCTGGAATCGTCGCTGACGTGGTGGACCTCGAAGGCAACTCGGTGGCGGCGGGAGGAGAGGGCTACTTGGTGGTCCGCAAGCCCTGGCCCTCGATGTTCCGCACGCTCTGGGGGGATCCCGAGCGCTTCCACGAGACGTACTGGAGCCAGATCCCCGGGCTCTATTTCGTGGGCGACGCAGCCCGCAAGGACGAGGACGGATATTTCTGGGTGCTCGGGCGCGTAGACGACGTGATGAACGTCAGCGGGCACCGCCTGTCCACCGCCGAGCTGGAATCGACGCTGGTGCGTCACGCAGCCGTGGCGGAGGCAGCCGTGGTCGGCATGCCCGACGAGCTGACCGGCCAAGCGGTGATCGCCTTTGTCACTCCGATCCAAGGGAACGATCCCACCGACGAGCTGGCCGCCGAGCTCAGGGAATGGGTCGCGCAGCAGATCGGCAAGTTCGCGCGGCCGAAGCAGATCCGCTTCAGCGACGCCCTGCCCAAGACCCGTTCGGGCAAGATCATGCGGCGCCTGCTGCGCGAGATCGTGACAACCCACAAGGTCAGCGGCGACATCACCACCTTGGAGGACCTCTCGGTCGTCAACCGGCTCGCGGCTCAGCAGGACGAGGACTGAGCGCGATCCCGGGCGACGCCCGCTGGTGCCCGAGGCGATAAGCTGTGACCGGCTATACCGACGAACACGCCGCAGCCGGGATGGACGCGGAGCTTCCAGCGATCGAGACCTGGGCAAACCAGTACAAGGGCAGGGACTACACCATCGAGATTGCCTGCCCGGAATTCACGTCGGTATGCCCCAAGACTGGTCTGCCCGACTTCGGCACGCTGCATCTGAGGTACAGGCCCGCAGATCGGTGTATCGAGCTGAAGTCGTTCAAACTCTACCTGCAGCAGTACCGCAATCTCGGCATCTTTCAGGAGAATATTGTCAACAGGATCTTGGAGGACGTCGTCAAGGCGGCCAGTCCGGTACGGGCCACTGTGGAGGGAGATTTCGCGGCGCGGGGCGGGATCACCACTTATGTGGAAGCGTCCTACAGCCAGGAGTCGGGATTTGCGGAGGGTTGACGAGGCGCTGTTCCGCAGCGGGTGGCTGATCGCTGTAGATCGCGTATTCCACGCTGTCCCGCACACCTTGTAGTTCTGCCTTCGAGGACAACCATGGCTGACAGTAATCCCGACCCGATGCGCACTCCGATCTGCGACGCGATCGGCATCGACTATCCCGTCTTGCAGGCCGGGATGGGAATGATCGCGCAGGCCGAACTCGCCGCCGCAGTCTCGGAAGCGGGCGGGCTGGGCGTGATCGGCACTGGCCTCAGCATGCGCCCGGACGAGCTCAGGGAGCAGATTCGCACCGTCCGCGGCGTCACCGGCAAGCCGTTCGGGGTGGACATCCTGTTCGCGACGGTCCGCGCCAAGGGAAGCTCGGTCGCATCCTATACCGACAACGTCCAGGGCTTGATCAGGGTGACCCTGGAAGAGCGCGTCCCTGTCCTGATTTCGGGGCTGGGGAGCCCCAGGGGGGCAGTCTCCGAGGCCCACGAGCGAGGGATCTACGTCATGTCCGTCATCGGGGCCGAGCGGCACGCGCTGAAGGCCGCCAACGACGGCGTGGACGCGGTGATTGCCTCCGGGCGGGACGGCGGCGGGCACGTGGGAGAAGTCGGCACCGCCGCGCTAGTCCCGTCCGTGGTGGCCGCGCTCGACGTGCCCGTGATCGCCGCCGGGGGATTGGCCGACGGTCCCGGCTTGGCCGCTGCCCTGATGTGGGGAGCGCAAGGCGTCTGGCTCGGGACGCGCTTCATCGCGACGGCGGAGGCGGGAGCCCACCGCAACTACAAGGCCAAGATCGTCGACACCGGCTCGTCCGGCACGGTCGTGACCCGGGCCCACAGCGGCAAGCCGTGCCGCATGATCCGCAATGACTTCACGGACTATTGGGCCGAGCGGGAGAGCGAAATCCAACCGTACCCCCGCCAGGCGCTTGAAGTTGGCAATCCGGCGTCCACAAAGGGACGGCTCGAGGGAGACGCGGAGCGTGGCGTGCTGCCGGCCGGGCAGAGCGTGGGGGTCATCCGCGCGGTTGAACCGGCCGGAGACGTGGTTCGCGCCATCGTCGAGCAAGCTAGGGCCGCGATCGCGGCTGCGGCGGGGCTCTGAATCGAACCCTCTGGCCGTCCGACGCCGTCCAAGGCTGGCTCTCCGCCGTCCCCCGACTCAATTCACGCGAGCGCGGGCGACCGATCGCTTAGGCGCTTTGGCGCATCGCGGTCGACGGCTGTCCTCGAACTGCGGCGCAGGACTGCGCGGAGCTGTTCGGATTCAGAAGCTGGGGATAGGCGACGGCCCGACCTATCGGCTAGCTCAACAGCTGCGGGATCACTTCGCCGTGCACGTCTGTCAGGCGCATGTGTCGGCCGTTGAAGAAGTAGGTCAGCCGCTTGTGGTCCATTCCCAGCATGTGCAGCATGGTCGCGTGGATGTCGTGGTAGCTCAGCACCTGCTGCTCGGCCTTGTAGCCGAACTCGTCCGTGGCGCCAATCGACTGGCCGCCGCGAATGCCCGCGCCGGCCATCCATGCGGTCATCGCGTGCGGGTTGTGGTCTCGGCCTAGGCCGCGCTGCGAGATGGGCATGCGCCCGAACTCGGAGTGCCAGACCACTAGCGTGTCATCGAGCAGCCCGGTCCGCTTGAGGTCCTTCAACAGTCCCGCGATGGGCTTGTCGACCTCGCCCGCATGCAGTGTGTGGTTCTCGATCAAGTTGCTGTGCGCGTCCCAGGTGTCGATGTTCTGCTGCCGAAGCGCGCCGCTGTAGAGTTGCACGAAGCGCACTCCGCGCTCGACCAGCCGACGCGCCAGCAGGCACTGCCGCCCGAACGGCTCGGTAACGGGATCGTCCATGCCGTACAAGGCTTTCGTCTGCTCGGATTCCTGGGAGATGTCGACCGCTTCCGGAGCGCAGCCCTGCATCCTGTAGGCCAGCTCGTACGAGGCGATCCGAGCCGCCAGCTCCGTCGATCCCGGATGCTGCTTGGCGTGTACTTCGTTCAGCGTTGCCAAGTGGTCCAAGCGTGCGCGCTGCTGCTCTTGGGAGAGCAGCTCGCTGGGCGGCCGCAGGTCGAGGATGGGATCACCCTGCGAGCGGAACACGGTCCCTTGGTAGGTCGCCGGAAGGTAGCCGCTGCTCCAGTTCGAGGGGCCTGAGAACGGCCCTCCGCGATGGTCGTAGACCACCACGAAGCCCGGCAAGCTCTGGTTCTCGGAGCCGAGTCCGTAGGTCACCCAACTGCCCACGCTGGGGTGCCCCATCAGGACCGAACCGGTGTTCCATTCGTAATGCGCCAACACGTGGTCGTTCGAGCGCCCCTTGCAGGAATGCACGAACGCCAGGTCGTCCACCATCGCGCCCATGTGGGGGAAGAGCTCGGAGACGAGCTTGCCGCACTCGCCGTAGCGCTGGAACTCGAACGGGCTGCGCATGAGCGGTCCGGGGTAGCCCTGCCGCACCCTCACCCTGCCCTTGCCCGTCAAGGGCTGGCCGTGGTGCTTTTCGAGCATCGGCTTGTGGTCGAACGTGTCCACGTGGCTGACGCCGCCGCTCATGAACAGCGAGATGACCGCCTTGGCGCGCGGCTTGAAGTGTGGGTCCCTCGGCGCGGTCGGCGATGCGATGCCTTGTGCGTCGCAGGCAGTCTCGGCTGCCAACAGGCCCTCCTGCTGGAGCATGTGAGCCAGCGCGATGCCGCTGATGCCCTCGCCGGCGCGAAAGAGGAAGTCGCGGCGTGAAACGAAGCGTTCTTTAGCTGACATAGAGAAACTCGTTCAGGTTCAGGATCACGTCACACAGGTCGGTCAAGGCCTTCAGGGCGTCGCCCTGATGGTATTCCCGCTGACGCCGCAGGAATTCCAGATTCGCATCCATCTCGCCCTGTGTCGGCTCGCGGCTGAGCGCGATGGCGTAGGCGGCACGCACGCGCTCCTCGTCGCTCTCAGCCAGACCCGCAACGCGCTTCGCGTAAGCGCTCGCTTGGCGCAGCGCGAATTCGTTATTGAGCAAGGTCAGGGCCTGCGTCGGCACCGTGGTCGTGGTGCGCTGCTCGCAGGTGACGTTCATGTTGGGCTGGTCGAAGACCTCGAACAGCGGGTAGCGCAGGCCGCGCTTCGCATAGGCGTAGACGCTCCGGCGCCAATTGACGGGTCCGGGCTCGCTCATGTCCCACTTGCCCTTCGGAAACGACTCGCGCACCTCATCGGGAATCGGGGGGAAGAAGCCCGGGCCGCCCGCCTGGAAGTTCAGATTGCCGGACGCATCCAGGATGATGTCGCGGATGACCTCGCCCTCGAGCCGACGTTGCCGGTAGCGCCACAGCAGGGCGTTGTCCGGATCGGCTTTGGCCGCTGCGGGATCGCTGTGCGCCGAGGCCATCTGGTAGCTGTCCGAGCTCATGATGAGCCGGTGCATCGCCTTGATGCTCCAGCCCTTGTTCACGAACTCGGTCGCGAGCCAATCCAAGAGCTTTGGATGGGTGGGATGGGTGCCCATGCTGCCGAAGTTGCTGGCCGTGCGCACGATGCCCTCGCCGAAATGATGCATCCAGATGCGGTTGGCCATCACCCGCGCGGACAACGGATTGTCGGGCGAGGTGATCCACCGAGCCAGTGCCAGGCGGCGCCCGGTGGAAATCCGGTGCTGGGGCGAGGCGGGGTCGAACGTCCCCTTGCCGGCCAGGGCCTCGATCACGCCGGGCTCGACCACATCTCCCAAGGTCCGGTAGTCGGCATTGGGCATGAAGCGGGCTTCGGGCGGCTTGTAGCCGCTGACCGGCAGCCAGGTGCCTTCGATGCCGCTGAAGTCTTGCCGGTCGCCCTTGCCCGGCTGGGGCTCGTCACCCAAGCCGTCAGGAGCAAACCTATAGTCGCCGTCCCGGACGCCCATCGCCATGGGCAGGGGGGCGGGCATTTGTTCTTCGAGCTTGCCGATCTGGGCCTTGAGGTCTGCTATCAGCTCGGCATCAGATTCCGAGACCAGTTCTTCGTACCCGCTGATCCCCACCGACTGCACTTGGGCGGCCAGCAGCTGCTGGCCCTCCGTCCGCTGGTCTTCCGGCGTTCGGACTGCGATCTGGATTTCCTCGGGATATGCCTCCAGCGCCTTCTCGCGGGCTACCTGCTTGTAGGGGGCCTGCAGGTTCGCGATTCGCCCCTTGAGCGGCTCGATCTGAGCCTCGATCTTCGCGCTTGCCGCCTCGTGGCGCTTGACGGTCTCCAGGTCAGCCAGCGGGAACTCATAGCGCACGTAGGGGAAGAACACCGCCATGGTGCGGTAGTAGTCCATCTGCGAAATGGCGTCGAACTTGTGATCGTGACAACGTGCGCAGTCCACGGTCAGGCCAAGAAACACCCGCCCGGTCGTCGCAATAATGTCGTCGAGGTAGTTGTAGCGGTACTGGGGGTTGTCCTTCTCGCGGAAAAGCACGCGCGGCCCGATCCGCAGCATGCCGGTCGCGATCAGCGCGTCGAAGCTTGGGTTTTCGACCTCATCCCCGGCGAGCTGTTCTTGGACGAAGCGATCGTAGGGCTTGTCCTCGTTGAATGCCCGGATCACGTAGTCTCGGTACCGCCAGGCATGCGGCTGATCGTAGTCGTGCTCGTAACCGGAGGAGTCCGCGTAGCGCACCGCATCCAGCCAATGCCGCCCCCAGCGTTCGCCGTAACGGGGCGAGTCCAGCAGTTCGTCCACCAACCGCGCGAAGGCCTCCTTCGACGGATCCTTTTCGAACGCTGCCACCACCGCGGGCGGCGGCAGCAATCCGACGAGGTCGAGGTAGGCTCGCCTCACCAGCGTCCGAGGGTCGGCGCGCGGCGCGCGCTCGACGCCGTCTTCGCTCAGCCGGGCGGCGAGGAATGCGTCGATGGGATGCGCTCCGCCTGCGGGCGGATCATGCCGCTCGGGATTTCGGAAGGCCCACCAGACCTTGTCCTCCGGGGCCTCTTCGGCGGCGGCTTTCCACGGGGCGCCGGCATCGATCCAGCGCTTCAAGGCGGCGATTTCCTCGGTGTCGAGAGTGCTGCCGAAGGGCATGCGCGGCTCGGCCATGCCTGCCACGTGGCGGTAGAGCAGGCTCGCAGCGGCGTTGCCCGGCTCTAGGGACGGGCCCTTCGAGCCGCCCTGAAGCAGCGCCTCCCTGCTATCGACGCGCAAGCCCGACAGCTGCTGCTTGTCGCCGTGGCATTGGGCGCAACGCTGCTCGAGGATGGGAGCGATTTCCTGTGCGTAGTTCGGGGCGGTGGCCTCGGCCGCGACAGGGGCTGAGAACCCCGTGCAGGCTACGACTACAGAAACCACGAGCGCCACGCGAAACATATTTGCTGTTCTCCGCCGTTAGCAGTGTACTTTAGGGACGCCGCTCCCGACAAGGGGCTAGTGGCCGATATATATTGTCGGGACCTGAAATCAGCGCGGTTCTGAGCGCTCTCGGCCCGTGCCTGCTCGCTTGGGGGCTTCTGACCAAGTGCACGTCGCCAGCGTGGCTGCCGGTGCCTCATTCGCAAAGGCTCGGGGTCATCGAACGCGTGGAGGCCGGTTTCCGGAAGTCGAGAGGCGGGCCGACAGGCTCCCGATGCCTCGACCGGACCCATCTATTTCTCCTTTCAAACAGGAGAAATAGATGGGGAAATATCCTTATAAAAAGGAGAATTATGGGACCCTAACGGGCTCGCAACCTCTAGTCGGACAGTTCGCGGGAGAGTTGTTGGCCGACTCGTCGGCAAGGCCCTGCCGTCGTTCAGACCGTGTGGGGTTCCAGGCGAGGCCTCCCTGCACGGAAAGGCCACCGCTGCCGAGGCGCAGAAGCGGGCCTTGATTGTCCAGGGACGCGAGAGGCGAACGAGCGAACTCTCGCCGCGGCAGGGACGTGCGTTCGGCGAGGGCCTACGCCTTAGCGATCAGAAGTACCAAACCAGGATTGCGCCAACACTGACCGAATCCGGTGTCAAGTCGAGTGGCACCGAGACGAATACGTCATCGAAGGGAATCACTCTCCCGCCCTTGGAATAGTCGGTGAAGCGCACTTCGCCGCGAAGCGAGAAAGCCCCGACTTTTTGTTCTATCCCGCCGCCAATCGCCAGTCCGCTGAAACTCTCGCTGAAGTTGTCGGTGCCTGACCCGAACTGGTCAGGTTCCGTGCAGGGTGTGGTGGTGAAACACCCTCTGTACGTTGACTCGAACCCGGCCGAGAGGCGGCGCATCCCGACAAGCCCGTACACGCTCGGTCCAAACCAAGTGCCGATGAGAGGAATTCCGAACCCCAACCGGCCTGTGAGGCCGAAGGTCCGGTTCTTCTGGAACGTCCAGTCCTCAGCCCAGACCTCGCCGAGCTGGTTCCTAGTGTCCGAGATCCCCGTGCCCGCAAGACGACCGGCGGCGATTCCGCCGTGGCGCAGCATATCCGCTTCCAAGGCCACGTAGATGCCTGATATGCTCAGCGGGGCTTTGTATCCGGCCAAGAATCCGTAACTGTATCCCAGCTTGGCGGCGGACGCCTCGTCTCGAACCATTAGTCCTTGGTTCAGCGAAGCGTTCTGAGGGTTCGAATTGTCGACGACTTTTTCGTAAAGCACATTCAGGCGGTCGGCTGAGGCCGATGCCCCGACATAGAAGTCCCCGGCAGTTGCTGGGGTGGTCCCCGCAAGGCAGGCGAGAAGGAGAGCTCCGACAAAGTGGACAGGTTTCCCGGGACGCATCGAGCGCATGCGGTGCCACCTCCTCGAGGGAGAATCGCACCAGTATATCAGCCAGTGGGCGGGGCGCTTGGCGACCAGCGGCGGCAAGTCCCCGGCCATTCGTCATGTTCTGTTCTCGTCCGATCTTCAGGGGCTGCTCACATTAGAGATATCTCAGGTTCGCTGACGTGGCGATCAAGAGCCGGCCGCAGCGCGGCCGTTAGCAGTCGAGGCCTTCCCTTCGAACGGCTCCCCCACCTGGCCGGCTGTGGCGTAGCGGATCTTTGGATTTCCGGGCATGCTGCGTGGTGGCGCCATGCCCGTCGCGGCCGTCCTTGCCGAGGCTCGCATCTCCGGTTCCTGCATGTGTCGCGGCGGGCGCGTTGGGTATGATGAGCGCCATGCCGAACTTGTTAGCGCTGTTAGCATTGTTCGCCGCCGCGATCCTGGGCGCTGCCGAGACAGCGGTTCCTGTCGACCTGGCCGACTACCACGGCGGCCCGGTTTCGGCCGAGGTGAGCGACGAGTACCTGATCGTGACTTGGCAGGACTCCTCGGGCGAGACTTGGCGGGCGAGCTTCAATCGCGATCCCTCGAAGCCGTTGCTGGAGTCGGTGGCCAGCGGCGACATGCGAGTGCTGAGCGAGGCGCGCCCGTTTTATCGCGTCGAGACCGGCGTGCGCTCGAAGGGGTGGAATGCGTTCTTCGACTACCCTCCAGCTCACCCGCAGGGCACGGCGGCCTATTTCGGCGAACTGGCCCTGGACTCGCTACGTGTCGAGACGGCGGGCAGCCGGGTCCGCGTGCACTGCGGAGGCTTCAGTGCGGGGCCGTTCAACGGATCGCTGGTCTACACGTTCTTTGCCGGTTCCCGCCTGATCCAACAGCAGGCTGTCGCCGTCACCAGCCAAGAGAACGTTGCCTATTTCTATGACGCAGGAATCGAATTCAGCGGCGAGGACCAGGTCCAGCCCGGGCGCAACATGGACACGCCGCTGGCGTACTACGACACCGAGGGCCAGCTCCGGAACGAGTCAGCCAATGGCCTGCAGCCCGAGCGGGTTCCCTTCAAGGTCCGCTACCGCGCCCTGTCCACGTCCGCAGGGCAGGGCAGCGTAGCCGCCTTCCCCGCACCGCACCAGTTCTTCTTCCCGCGCGACTTTACGTCGAACCTGTCGCACAACTGGCATCGCTCCTGGCGCGGGCGCGTGTCGCTCGGCATCCGCCAGGTCCGCGACACCAACTGGCGGTTCTATCCGTGGGCCAATGCACCGCCCGGCAGCCGTCAGGCGATGTCGCTGTTCCTGCTCGTGGGCACCTCGGCGCCGGAAGCGGTTCTGGAGGATGCCCTGCGCTACACCAACCGGGACACGTTCCGAGAATTGGACGGCTTCAAGACGCTGGCTTCGCACTTCCACCTCGCCTACACGGTGCAGGCGCTGGAGAAGGGAATGGACTGGACACCACCCTTCAAGACCGTGCTGAGCGAGATGGGTGTCAATGCCGCGATCATCATGGACTTCCACGGCGACGGGCACCCGCGGGACCTCACAGAACTGCGCCTGAGAGAGCTGGCGAGCTTCTTCGAGGCGTGCAAGGCGCAGTCCGGCAAGGACTTCCTGCTGATCCCGTCCGAGGAGGCCAATGTCCACCTCGGGGGCCACTGGGGACTGGTCTTTCCCAAGCCGATCTATTGGTGGATGAACCGCCCGGACGGTGGCGCGTTCGTGTCCAAGCACAAGCGCTATGGCACGGTCTACAGCACAACGGACGCCGAGGAAATGCTCGAGCTGGTGCGCCGGGAGGAGGGCTGGATGTATCAGACCCATGCCCGCACCAAGGGGTCCACGGGGTATCCAGACGCGATTCGCGACACCGAGCACTTCCGCGATCCGCGCTACTTCGGAGCTGGCTGGAAAGCCATGCCCACGGACTTCTCCTCGCCGCGCCTTGGGGAGCGCACGCTCAGGCTGCTCGACGACCTGCAGAACTGGGGCATGGACAAGCGCTTGGTGGGCGAGGTCGATGTATTCCAGTTCGACCACACGCACGAAGTCTACGCCCACATGAACGTCAACTATCTCAAGGCGGACCGGCTTCCGAGTTTCGACCGCTACGGCGAGTTGCTCGCTCCGTTGCGACGGGGCGACTTCTTCGTCACCACGGGCGAGGTCTTGTTGCCGTCGTGGGAAATCGGTGGCAGCGAAACTGAAATCAAGGTCCGGGCGGACGTGCAGGGTACCTTCCCACTGCGGTTTGCCGAAGTCGTGTGGGGGGATGGAGAGGGCACGAAGCGCCAGATCATCGACCTGTCAGACACGCCCGAGTTTCACCGCGGCTCGTACCAGTGGAAAGTGCCCGCCCCTGGTTGGACGTGGGCTCGGCTGGCAGTATGGGACGTGGCTGCCAACGGCGTGTTCGTCAACCCGGTCCGGCGCTGAGCAAGCCAGGCATGACCGATCGCCCGGCTGTACGGCGGCAAAGGGGGTGCTAATGCAACAGGTCTCGGTCTCAGAGACAGATCTGGAGTTGTCGAAGGTCTGCCTCGGCACCATGACCTTCGGGTCGCAGGTCGCGGAGGCGGACGCCGCCCGCATGGTTGACTTCGCTCTCGACCGCGGCGTCAACTTCATCGACACGGCGAACGTCTACAACGCCGGGGCCTCCGAAGAGATCACCGGCCGGATCCTAGGGGCGCGGCGCTCCCAGATCGTGTTGGCCACGAAGGTCCGAGGGAACATGGGAGCGGGGGAGGATGCGTACGGAGGGCTGAGCCGCGAGGCCATCTTTCGCGCTGTCGATGACAGCCTCAAGCGCCTGGGGACGGACTACATCGACCTCTACTACCTGCACCAGCCGGACACTTCGGTCGAAATCTACGAGACGCTCAGGGCGATGAACGATCTGGTTGCCGCGGGGAAGGTCCGCTGGATCGGCACCTCGAACTACGCCGCTTGGCAAATGGCGGAGATGGCGGAGATCTCCGAGAACTTGGAGTTTCAAGTGCCGAAGGTGGCACAGCCGATGTACAACGCCCTGGCCCGCGGCATCGAGCAGGAGTATCTGGCATGCGCGCGGCGGTACCACGTCACCAACGTCTGCTACAACCCGCTGGCCGGCGGATTGCTGAGCGGCAAGCAATCGCTAGAGCGGGGACCGTTGCCCGGCACGCGTTTCGACGGCAACGAGCGGTACTTGAAACGGTTCTGGCACGAGGAGTATTTCCAGGCCGTCGAGGCTCTCAAGCGCATTGCCGACGGCCTGGGGATAGCTCTGGCGGAGATGGCCCTGCGCTGGCTCTGTCATCGCGAAGGAGCTGACTGCGTGATCCTCGGCGCTTCGAAGTTCGCCCACCTCGAGCAGAACATCGAGGCGTCGCAGGCGGGGCCGTTACCGGACGGTACTCTCCAGGCGTGCGACGCAGTTTGGAGTGCGTTGCGGGGCCCAACGCCGCAGTACAACCGCTGACTTATCGGCGGTACCGCGATTGCCGCCGATGACTTGCCCGATCACCGGTCTTGGACTCGTGACTCGGCGATGCCAGAAGCGACCGGGGCTGCCGGATGAAGCGCTGGCTAGGCCGGTAGTGGCACGACAATCGGAAACCCTGGGAACAGGTCTTGCGCTCGAGGCTTGGCCGCGTCGAACGCGTGCCTCCAGATTTCGAAACTGGCCGTCATTTCCTTTCGATCCAAGACCACGATGGCGTGGCCCGAGCCCTTGCGGTGAGCGATTTCCTCTGCATTGAGTCCTTCTTGGCCCTCCGCCGTATTGCTGTTCCTGTCGGGGTTGGCCGCGCCAAGGACTGTGATTCGGTTGCCCAGCCCGTCGCGATAGCGGCCGGTCCAAGCAGGTGCGCTTGGATCACGATTCTGGCCTGGCCGGTCCGGCCACCACGCCCGCGGGAAGCCGTTTGACGTTCCGGGAGCCATGAACCCAATCGGGCCGTCCTCCCACTCCTCGATGCCATGGCGCACGAGCGAACCGATGTGCTGGTCGCCGTGCAACATGATCACATTGCTTGCCGCCCGTAGGATGGCCAGCGCACGGTTGCGCGCAGCCTGCGGCCAGCCCCCGCAGTCGAGGTCAATCATCCGGCGCTGGAGCCTTCCCCCGGCGTGCGTGGTGGCCTTGCAGAAGATCGTTTGCGAGCAGACCAGGCGGAAGTCGGCGTCAACGCTGTCGCGGGACCAGTCCTTCAAGAACGATTCTTGCCGAGGCCCGAGCAGTTCGGCACCCTCGATGTCGACGACGGCGGGGTCCCTGCGCCCGAATTCCCGTTGCTCGGGGCTGAGGATGTCTGCCGGGCCAGTCTTGAACTTGCGATCCTCAAGGATCGCAAAGCTCGCGCCTCCATAGCGCAGCTCCGTGAAGTACACCTCGATCCCGCTCTGGCAGGGTGCCGGGTCGACCGGATCGGGCAGGTGGCCGGACTGTGTGCGCTGCACCGCATTGACCCAGTCAACCTCCATGAGGAACCCGCCTCTCTCGAAGCCCGGGCCTTCCGCCGATCGAGGCAGGGCGCGCCCGGCTTGGCCCCAGATATTGCCTTGGAAGACATCGTGGTCGTCGGGAATGATGATGCTGGGGCGGTCTTTCAGGATCGACCGCCACGTCCACCCGAACTGCCAGTACTTGCGCAGGTAGTCGAGCATCGCCTCTTCGCTCGGCTTGCCGCGGGCGACGCCGAATCCCCCATAACTCTCGTAGATTTGGTCTCCGGCGAAGAATGCGATGTCGGGGTCTTGCAGCCTGATGTTGCGAACCAAGCGACGCTGAGGGAAGACCTCCCCGTGATCGCAGGAGAACACGCCGATTCTCAACCGCTCTTTTTCCCGGGGATCTTTGCGAACGACGCCGCCCCAGTGGTGCTCCTTCCCTTGGAACGTATAAGCGACGCGGTACTCGACATCGCGCGATTCGTCCCAACCGTCGACGCGGAAAATCGCCGTGCGCGACAGGCGCTCGATGGCAACCGCGGCAATCGTTGCCCAGCGCCTTCCCTGGCGTGTCTGGAGCCGGGCCGTCCACTCGTCCTCATCGCCGAGTGGCGGGAAATGCGCTGCGAGCTTGAGTGTTCCCCGGCTCAGCGTGTACTGCGTCCACAGGATGGGCCCGAAGGTCTGATCGGGATGCGCTGCCAGCTTGGTCCCTTCGACGACCCAATCGCGGAAGCCCCATTCCACTCCGCTGGTTTCCGGCCCGGCCCTGCCGGGGGCTTGCGCGGCCAGGGCAATGTTGCCGGGCAACTCGGATGGGCCTAGGGTCTCCACGACTTGTGTTGGCGAGCCTCCCGAGGCGGGTTCCGCAGACAGCTTGGCTTCGTACGCCGAGCCCGCCTCTCGGACGGTCAGCGTCAAGCGCACAGGGGAGTCTAGCGGCACTGATCCGCCAACGGTGCCGCCGCAAAACAGGCGTCCGTCGCCGCGCAAGCCAGCAGCCACCGAAGTGACGGGATGAACTAGTGCGTGCTGATACCCCGCCAAGGCTCCGCGAACACCGAAAACGAAGCCTGCCCACGTCCTCGCAACCGTCTCTCCCCCGACCCTGGGTGAGACCAGCCGAACGGTGGCCTGCAGATGGAATCCGCCACCGGATGGCGTCACTTGGTGGGTCAGCAGGTGCAGGGCGCGGCCTGCTGCGGCCTGGGCGATGACCTCTCCTGCTTCGACGCGCCAGTTCTGGAGCGGGTTCGCCCAATACTCCTTTCCGATCCAAGTCCTGCTGCCACGCCAGCTTGACTCGAAGCTGGGCGCTTGCGCGGCCTGCGCCGCGCGCAATCGCGGCGTGAGGCTGACGGTCGCGGCAGCAGCCGTTTTGACAAAGTCGCGCCGAGCAACCTCGCGCGCGCGGTCTTGCGGACCGGATCTTCTATATCTCAAGCCCTCCCTCCGGTGCGCCAATATACCAAGCAGCCCTCCCACAGACCGACGGGTAGATCGACACAAGGCGCCCGAGTGTTGGCGAGAAAAGGCGCGACACGCCTGCGAAGGAAGGAACAGGCAATGCGCCTCAGAACTGCTTGTGCGTGCAGTCGGTGAAGTGCTGAGTGGTACGCCCGGCAGGATTCGAACCTGCGGCCTCTTGCTCCGGAGGCAAGCGCTCTATCCAGCTGAGCTACGGGCGCTTTCGCTAGTGCATTCATGATACAGCAGGGCGCAGTTCGCGAACCCATGCGTGGTTCAGAGACGGCAGCTGCGGGGCAAAGCCGGTGCGCAGTGACAGACCGCCTCCCGATCGCCGCGTTGAGGGTGTTGGCGATGTATTTCGCAATCCACGCGCTATGATCGCTCGCGTTCTCGCCCCATACTAAATGCCCGCACCTGTTGCGAACTAACGCTACGGCAGTGGTTGGCCACGCGGTCGTCCCCAAGGATCGCTTGCAGGGCCCGCCGACTACGTCTTGGCTTGTGTCATGTCAGGGCGAACGGCCCCAGCTACTAGACCTGTCGAGATGGCTAACGCAGTGCTCTCAAGTTGGGCTCGGCTATGAGTCGACCCCGAGCCATCGTATTTGCCCTCTGGGCGAGGTCAACTGTTATGTTGGGCAGAGACGGACCGGGGAGCGGCAGGGTGTCGAGCTTGGGTTCCAAAGCGTCGAATCTGGCGCCGCACGCGTCGAGTTTCGAATCGATCTTGGCTCGGTGAGCCTCGATTGCGGCGGTGACAGTCCGACCGGTCATGATGCGCGGCCCCTCTAGCGCATCGTAGGCATCCTCGGATCTGAGGTCAAAGAATCACGGAAGTCGCCGAATCCTACTCGCCTAGGGCTAGATCGGGCCTTCAGACGGCCGCGCCGCTCAGTTCGGATTGTGGGGAATCCTTCATGACGAGCGAGCTGCTCCTCCGCAGGCTCGGGGGCGGTTTGGCCGCAGCCCGGCGTGTGCGTGGTTTTTTAGCGATCGGGCTAGAATAGAAGGCAGCGCGGAGCGCTGTCCGTATCAGCCGTGATCAGAGTCTCGCTGTTGCTGTCATCTTGCGCCCTGCTCGCTGGCGCACTGCCGCTCGGCGCCGTCGACGACGGGGAGCGTCTCTTCGCTCTCGAGATCAAACCGCTGCTCGCCTCGAAGTGTCTGGCCTGCCACGGCCAGGATCCGGGCCTGCTGATGGGGGGCTTGGACCTCACCACTGAGGCGTCTGCCCGGCGGGGCGGCCAGTCGGGCCGTCCTGCGATCATAGCGGGCGAGCCCGATGCCAGCCTGCTCTTCCTGGCGCTGTCGGGCAGTGGTTCGGCGATGATCATGCCGCCGAAGGAGACCGACCGGCTCAGCCCAAGCCAGCTAGAGCGCGTGCGCGACTGGATTGCTCTCGGAGCATCGTGGCCCGGTGACGAGAGGGTGCGCGAGATCGTCTCTGCAAGCGACACATCCGCCGCCGGAGTGAGGATGGCAACGAGCGGCGGGCAGTCGGAGGATTGGACCGAGCGCTTCTACAAGCCAGAGGACGTCTGGGCGTTTCGACCCGTACGCAAGCCGCGACTGCCTCAAGTCGCCGCCGCTAATCCGGTCGATGCCTTTCACAGCGCTCGCATGGCCGAGGCCGGCCTCGGGCCCGCTCCCCGGGCCGACAAGCTGGACCTGTTGCGCCGCGCTGCCTTCGATCTGACCGGCCTTCCTCCCACACGCGAGCAGGCTCGGGCGTACCTCTCCGACGCTGCTCCCGGCGCTTGGGAGCGGTTGGTCGACAGGCTGCTGGCGAGCCCGCACTACGGCGAGCAGTGGGGACGGCACTGGCTCGATGTCGCTCGCTACGCGGACACGGCCGGGAACTCGAATGACTACGAGCGGTCCAACGCTTGGCGTTATCGGGATTACGTCATCCGTTCGTTCAACGCAGACAAGCCATACAACCAATTCGTGATCGAGCAGCTTGCCGGCGACGAATTGCCCGGCAGCGATCCGGAAATGCTCGTGGCTACGGGCTTCTTGCGCATGGGGCCGTGGGGCTCCGCGATGGTGCCGAAGAAGATGGCCCGGCAAGCCTACCTCGACGATGTGGTCCACAGCGTCGGGCAGGCGTTCCTGTCGATGCCGCTGCGCTGCGCGAAGTGTCACGACCACAAGGTGGATCCGATCCCGATTCGCGACTACTACCGCGTCTACGCCGCCCTTGCCGGGACTCAGATGGCCGAGCGGCCGGCGGAGTTCCTTCCCGAGGAGAACCTGGCAAGGTTCGAGCAGGGCGGCCGTCTCGTGACGCAACTGCGGGACTTCGCGACCGAGCGCAAGGA
>JAJDZN010000205.1 GCA_022824585.1 Bryobacterales bacterium
CCAGCTGCTCTACGGCGGGATCGATTCGAACGGGATCACCGAGCGCACCGGCGACATGACGGCCCTGATGGCGTCCGTCGCCCAGAGCCACGCCGCGGAGGTGAGCTGTCCTATCGTCCGTCGGGAGCTCTTCTACTGGCCGGACGAGAGGCGCTTGCTCTTTGACGGGATCAGTCGGCTAGACACGCCGTTGTCCGAGGGAGGAGGCTTGTTCGAGATCACGGCCACGTCGTCGGATTCCCAGCAACTGGTCGCTTTGGAAGTTCCGCTCTCGGCAGGCTCCCAGACCGTCCGCCTGGCGTTCACGAACAACTCTACCTTCGGGCAGAAGGACAGCGAAGGGAACAACCTTGATCGCAACCTCAACTTGGATCGGCTGGTTGTCCGCAATAGCAGCGGGGCGATCGTGTCCGAGGTGGAACTCGAGACGCTCGACAGCCAGCGCTGCGGCCGGCCCAGGCAGGGCTTCTACTTTATGTCGAGGAATTGCTCCTTGCAGGTTCCGGTACAGGTTGCGTCGCGCGGAGTCTACAGCGTGGAGGTCCTGGCCTACCAAGAGCAGGCCGGCGAGCAGGCCGCTCGCTTGGAGGTCGACGTGCGATCGGAAGGCGGCCGAGCGCGCGGCGAGACGGCCATCCGCCGGAAGCTGGCCGATCTGCACCGCAAGCTGTACGGGGTGACAGTGGGAATCTATTCCCCCGACGTCAACGAGGCTTTCGAGCTCTTTGTCGAGGTATGGAACCGCAGGCGCACCTCGGCCGACCGGGGGTTCTTCCAAGGGCAGCTCCAGTGTCGCGACGACGGAGACCATCGCTACTTCGAAGGCCTCGCCGACGACGCATTCTCGTTCGCGGCCGGCGGCGCGAGTCGGCTTGAATACGATGCAGTGCGAGCGTTCCGGAGAGAGACGAACATCTACGACTCGAACCATGTCGCCGAGGCCTGGGTCGTGACCCTGGCGTACTTGCTGACCGACTATCGGTACCTGTACTTCTAAGAGGAGGATTTGATGAATCGGCGTAGCTTCATGCAGGTGATGGCCGGCGTCGGGGCCGTGACGGGCTTCCGCGTCCCGCTCGCGAACGCCGCGAACTATAGCGGCAAGCTGTTCGTGTTCGTCCAGGCCGGCGGCGGCTGGGACCCGACCAGCCTCTGCGACCCGAAGACGAACGTCGCCGGCGAGCCGATCATCAACAACTGGGCGCAAGCCGGCGAGGTCCGCCAAGCGGGCAACATCCGCTATGCTCCGTTCGCGAAGAACCAAGCCTTCTTCGACAAGTACTACCAGCGCATCTTGGTCGTGAATGGCGTCGACGCCCAGACGAATTCCCACTCGGCCGGCATCACCCACAACTGGAGCGGCCGGATCTCGGAAGGCTACCCGACGACGACCGCCCTCCTCGCCGCTCACAACGGCGCGGGCCTGTCAATGCCCTACCTGAGCTTCGGCGGGTTCTCGAACACGGCCGGGGTGGCCGTCTTCACGCGGCTGAACAATCCAGCCGAGATCCGCAACATCGCCAAGCCGGAACTGTTGGGCGGGGATCCGAATCGGACGCCATATTTCACTTCCGAAGACTGGGCTGCAATCACGCGCCACCGCGACAAGCGGATGGCTCGCCTGGCGGCGGCTCCCAATCTCATGCCCAGGGATGCCCGCAACCGGGAACTGTACGCCGCGGCCTTGGACGCGGACGCGGCCGAGGGGCTCAGGACGTTCGCCGACATGATCCCTAGCAACGCCGAGCTGAAAGAAGTGGAGGAGTACACGCCGTATCGGAGTTCTCTCAAGCGGCAAGCGCAGCTTACGGTGCTGGCCTTCAAAGCGGGCGTCTCGGTCAGCGCGGACCTGCGCCTGGGCGGCTTCGACACGCACGACAATCACGACCCGGACCAGAACTGGCTGCTGGGGAATCTCACGGACTCGATCGACTACCTGTGGGACTATGCAGAACTCCACGGAGTGGCGGATCGCATGGTGGTGGTGATGGGGTCGGATTTCGGCCGGACCAACAAGTACAACTCCGACCTGGGGAAGGATCACTGGCCGATCGGCAGCTTCATCATCATGGAGAAGAACCAGGGCTGGACGAACCGCGTGATCGGGGAGACGGACGAGCGGCACTTTGCATACAAGGTCGATCCGGTGACCCTGCAGCGGAACGACGCGGCCGGAACGCGCATCCACCCCAAGCACATCCACAAGGCCCTGCGGAAGTACTTGGGCGTCGGGGACACGGCAGACAGCCTGCGGTTCCCGTTCAACAACACCGAAGAACTCCCGCTATTCTCCTAGGCGACTACCGCTGCGCATGAATGCGTGGGCTGCCGTGCGCTGCTGTGGCGCGGAGCGTCTCGAGCGTCGCTGTCCGTCGTGCGTCGCAGAAGGGGCGTGACGCCCAGCACGGCCTCGCGGCTCGCCAGATTCCTCGATACGTCACCTGGGTTTTGGATGAACCTGCAGTTGACCTGGGGTCTATTCCACACGCAGCGGGTCGAAGAGGAGGATCTCAAGAGGATATGCCCCCTCTTGAAGTCATCCGGTGTCGTCGTGCGCTAGAGCGACCTGACCGGGGAACCTATCTGTCGATGCGGCAATCGCCAACGCGAAACTCGAGGATTCGATCCCTGACTAGGTATCAGAGGATATGGGACAGGAAGTTCTGCACCGGCGTCTTGTTTCCCTGGAGTACTCGTACTCGCTGGGATTCCCTTCGTGCGCATCGAAGAGGCGGACGAAGGGCGGATTCTGATGCTGAGCGACGGCCATCGGCTAGGCGATGCGGGCTCCAGTCTGCCCCAAACGAGTCGGAGCCCCTGTTCTGAGAATCGCTACCTGCTTGTGAGACCCCTTGCCAAGAGCCCGTTTATCGGCTATTTTGAAATGTGCCTGCAAATCTGCCGAAATAACAGGTGTCCAAGTGTACGTGCCACGGACTATTGAGCCGATCGTTGCCTCGTCCCGGTTTCCAGTGCTCATGCTGACCGGGGCGAGACAGGTCGGCAAGACGACCTGCCTCCAGCGCTTGAGCGCCCCGGACCGAACCTATGTCTCTCTAGATGACCCGCTGGTCCGAAGCCTCGCCAGAGAAGACCCTGCGTTGTTCATGCAGCGGTTCCAGCCTCCCGTGCTCATCGACGAGATCCAGTACGCGCCAGAGCTGCTCCCCTTCATCAAGATGGCCGTCGACAGAATCCGCACTCCTGGGCAGTTCTGGCTCACAGGTTCGCAGCAGTTCCATCTCATGCAGGGGATGTCCGAAACCTTGGCGGGTAGGGTTGGCATCGTGCAGCTCTATGGACTCTCGCGGCGCGAACGCATGGGCGTGGACGCCTCGTCCCCGTTCCTGCCAGTTCCCGCCGCCGTTCGCGCGAGACTCGAGACAGCAGGCTCGCTGGGCCTCAAGGAGCTCTATCGACTCATCTGGCGTGGCGACTTTCCTGCAATCGCCCTAGACGACCAGATGGACTGGGAGTTGTTCTATGGCTCCTACCTGCAGACTTACCTCCAACGAGACATCCGGGATCTGGCTCGCGTCGGCGACGAGACATCTTTTCTCCGCTTCGTCAGATCGGCTGCGGCCCGCACTGGGCAGCTCTTGAATCTGTCGGATCTGGCTCGAGATGCTGACGTCTCCCCGAATACCGCAAAGAGTTGGCTGTCCATCCTGCAGACTTCCGGCATAGTTTACCTGCTGGAACCGTTCCACACGAATCTCACGAAGCGGCTTGTAAAGCGCCCGAAGCTGCATTTCGTGGATTCGGGCCTGTGTTCATACCTGTGCGGATGGTCCAGCCCCGAAACGTTAGAGGCAGGAGCCATGTCAGGTCCGATTCTGGAATCCTGGATCCTCAACGAACTGCTGAAGAGCTATCGTCACAACGGGCGCTCGGCACCGTACTACTACTATCGGGATCGGGACGGGAAAGAAATTGATCTGCTGATCGTGAGGGACGGCACGATTTACCCGCTGGAATTCAAGAAGACCGCATCTCCCAACAAGAATCACGCCCGGAATCTAGCAGCTCTGAGAAAATCCGACCGCCGCGTGGGCCAAGGCGGCGTCATCTGCCTCTCGAACGAATCGCTGCCTCTCACTGGATCCGACACTGCGATTCCGGTTTCCGCGCTCTGACTGTCTGCTGCCGAGCCCGCGTCTCCAAGACTCCCGTCCCGGGAGACTGGCGGGAGCTCGGGGCGACCGGCGCGGCAACCTCACATGTACGTTCGGAATGCCGGCCCAGCGGCACCGGACCGGCGTATTCTGGGACGGCCTTCCGACAGAGCCGACTGGCGAGGCTGTGGTAACTCAGGACCACCACGTCATTGGCGAACGATGCAGGCACGGTGGCCTGGAACCAGTCCTGCAGCGGCTGGTTGTAGCACAGCAGCAAGGTCCTGTGCCCGCACATGCCTCCCTCTGCGCCTTGGCCAGGGCCAGCATCGTCTTCCCGGACCCGGCCGCTCCGCGGATCGCCGCCCTGGGCTGGTGGGCAAGGTAGTCGAGCAGGCGCTGCTGCGGTTCGGTCAGGCGGCGTAGCCGCTCGTCGTGGTCCTCGATCTTGCGCCAGACCACTGGCACGAGCTCGTATCTGGGGTACAGCGCTTCGCGAACAGACTCCACCTCGCGGTCACTGAGCTCTCGGTGGTGGGCCCGCCGGAAGCTCTCGAAGACCCGCCGCCACCGCCGTGCCGAACGTGAACGGCAGTTCGCCACCGGGCGCCACGCGGCGGCACGGGCGGAGAGATCGTCTGGGGCTAGCGCATGTTTGACATTGTCGTTTGTATCTTATTGGTTCTAAAGGGTCGTGAATTGGTGTTGTTACCTAGATCCCCACTTTCGCCCCTTTCGAGTACCGAGATTTGACAGGTCGACGACCGCTCGTTCAGGCATGCTTCCGATCCTCTCGCAGATCCGTTTCAGTGGACTGTGCCGTCCATCCCTTGCGGCGCTCCCAGTGCCTAGAGCACCTGATAGGCCTCGCTGCCGTGTTCGCTGTTGACGCAGACCCCGGCCTTGCGCTGGCCGCCCGGCGATTCGGACTCCACTAAGCTGACCGTCTCCAGCGCGTCCCAAGCCGCCTGCGTGCTGAGCCAGTCCAGTCCGGCCGCCGCCAACTTGCGCTGCAGGACCCGGTCAATGGCCAGTGCCAGCGTCGCCACCAGCACGTGCCCCTGCACCCGCTCGGGGGTGCGATGCCACACCGACCGCAATTCCAGCACGTCCTTCAGCGAGCGGAAGGCCGCCTCCACGCGCCACAGCTCTTGGCAGGCCGGCACCGCCTCCACCGTGCTGAGTGTCAGGTCCGTCACGGCCCGGTGCATCTGCACGTTCATCTAGTCCAGCGCCCGCTGCATCCATTGCACGAAGCGTCTGCGGCTTCAGCATGCGGAGCCCGATCCGCACTCGTCCGCCCCACAGCAACTGCAACCGCCCCCCCTGTGTTAACTGTGTGCAACTGCCAAGCAAGGAAGTTCCTTACCATTTGGAGCATGCTAGATTGGACAAAGGTACTGCAATGATCGTCAGCAAGCTAACTTCCAAGGCTCAGACCACGATTCCGCAGCCAATCCGCTCAGCACTTGGGTTGCAGCCAGGGGACGAACTGCTATACGAAATCACCGATGGCCAAGTGATTCTCACTAAGGCCCGAACCGGTGTCACATCGGACGATCCGTTCGGTGCCTTCGAGGAGTGGCACTCGGAAGCGGACACCAAGGCCTATGCAGAGCTTTGAGCGCGGTGACGTTATCAAGGTACCGTTTCCGTACACAGATCGCGCAACGCGTCAGTCGCGACCTGCCTTGGTCGTGTCAGCGGCGCGACTCGAGGACTTACACGGGCTGTTGTGGGTCGTCATGATTACCAGCGCCGAGAACCGAGGCTGGCCTGACGATGTTCCGGTCACCAACCTAGAGATGGCGGGCCTGCCTTCCCCATCCCTCATCCGTAGCGCCAAGATAGCGACAATCGAAGCGGTAGACGCCTCGAAGCTGGGGCGTGTGTCGGCAGCTCAACTCGGACTTGTCACGGAGAAACTTCTTCGGGGGATGGGAGCCGCTTGAACAGCGTTCTGGGGGTCGAGCAGCTTTGCTGGACTCGGCGAAGTGAATGTCGCACATCGGCTTCACTCCCCGTCGTCGGCAGTTCCCTCATTACGGAGCAGGGGGGCTGGCGCGCCTACTGGGCTTGTCCTGTGCGGCGCAGCCACGGCGGACCTCACGCTGGGCGGGAACTGAAACTTCCCGAATGGCCACTCCCCGTTCGTTCATTTGCAGGATTTGAACTGTACCGGTCGGGGCGCGCGGCCGGCGTGGGACAGGAATACATGGGTTCCGTGCTATCCGGCCAAAGTGACCGTGTCGCCCGCCTCCGAGCGGACGCAAGACATCTTCCACGGCAACTCTACCAAGGCAGCCCGGAAAGCCTGTCCGCAGATGTTGTGGAGGATAGCGGCCAGAGAGCTTGATCAACTCACTTCAGCCGCTGCGCTATCGGATCTGGCTGCGCCGCCGGGAAACCGCTTGGAACCACTGCATGGCGATCGAGCAGGCGAGTACAGCATTCGAATCAACGACCAGTACCGCGTTTGCTTCAAATGGTCAATTCCCGGCCCGTTTCACGTGGAGATCGTCGACTACCATTGACCGGAGGATTTCGTAATGCTTGTCCCAACTCACCGAGCGCCGACCCATCCCGGGGAAATGCTCCTGGAGGACTTCCTTAAGCCACTGGAGCTCACCCAACGCGATCTGGCCGACGCGATTGGCGTGCCGTACCAGCGCGTCAACGAGATCGTGCGTCGCAGAAGGGGCGCGGCAAGGCGCTGCCCTTGATTCGGCGACCGCTGGCCGCGCAGCAAGGCCAACACATCCGCCGTGCCCACAATGCCGCCGCGGGCGCGCCCACTGAGCAGGCCCACGCCGGACTGCGACGACTCCGAGATCGAGTACCCCTCCTTGAGCCGCTCGACCTGCCCGCAGGCTTCCGATGCCAGCTTGCAAGAGGACTGGTCACACAGGGTGAGGAAGATGCGCGCCCGAAGCGTCTGCAGCAGCGTCCTGCACAACTCCCCCGGCAGCGCCGAGTGCAGCGAGCTGATCGACTGCGTGGCCACAAGCGACACCAGCCGCGCCTGCCGCGACAGGCTGAAGAACTTCTCGTCCCCGCCCGGGTGGTTCTCCCCGACCGTGGCGAAATGCTGGTACTCATCGCAAATGAAGACAACGTCTCGCCACGGCCGCAGCGGCTCCTTCGGCATGCGCGGGATGCACCCGAGCACCGCCCGCGACGTCGCCGAATGACGCATCCGCCCCGTCTCCCTATTTCCTCTACAGCTTCCCCTCGTCCACCGCTTCGAAGTAGCCCAGCTCGACCGGCAGGTACCGCGGCTTGAGGTAGCAGTACGTGGGCGGCAGCGGGTTGCGCCCGTCGTAAGCCGCCACAATTGCCTCCGCATTGCGAAGACTCGCAAAGGCCGATGGCTGAAACACAGGCTCCCGCCGCAACGAGTACGACTTGGTCACCCCGAACGTGCCCTTGCCGCCGCCAGCACGGCCGCTGAGCAGGCCCACGCCGGACTGCGACGACTCCGAGATCGAGTACCCCTCCTTGAGCCGCTCGACCTGCCCGCACGCTTCCGATGCCAGCTTGCAGGAGGACTCGTCAGACAGGGCGAGGAAGATGCGCGTCCGAAACGTCTGCAGCAGCGTCCTCCAGGACTCCCCCGGCAGCGCCGAGCGCAGCGAGCTGATCGACTGCGTGGCCACCAGCGCCACCAGCCGTGCCTGCCGCGACAGGCTGAAGAACTTCTCGTCCCCGCCCGGGTCGTTCTCCCCGACCGTGGCGAAATGCTGGTACTCGTCGCAAATGAAGACGATGTCTCGCCACGGCCGCCCCGGCTCCTGCGCCATGCGCGGGATGCGCCCCAGCACCGACCGCTGAAAGTCCTGCTTCAGCATCACCCCGATGGCCCGGCCCAGGGCCGGGTTCGCGCCGACCGGGATATTCAGGGCCAGCACCTTGCCCTCCTCGATCGCTTCGGCCACCGGCGGGAGCGCCCAGCGTCCCCGGTGAAAGCGTTCCTTGCTGTAGACCTCCTTCGGCGGGCAGAACACGTCCGCCACTTCCGGCTGGTCGAACAGCGACAGGAACACGCTCACGCCCTCGGTGATCGAGCTGCGCAAGCGCATGTCGAGCTGGCTCCAGTCGTTCCGGTACCACGTGATCACGGTTTGCAGTTGCCGCTGCGCGGAATCGGCCGGTTCCGGATCTACCTCGCGGAACTTGATCTTGCGCTCCTTAAGCACTTCCAGCAGTTCCCGGTCGCCCTTCACGTACCATTCCCCGGTCTTCTCGTCGTACTCCCACGTCCGGTCGGGCAGCGTTGGCTCATGCAGCTTGTATGCCTCCACGCCGAGCCGTGCCTCCGGCACGAGCTCCAGTTGTCGGCGAGCATCGTCGATCTTGCGCCGCAGCGATTCGTCGTCTAATGCCGTGCGGTAAACGTCCTGCAGCGTGACGTAGCCGTCGCACACGCGAAACAGCAGGATCACGAACTTGACCAGGT
>JAJDZN010000148.1 GCA_022824585.1 Bryobacterales bacterium
GGTGCTTGAGACTCCCGTGTCCCCCTTTCGCTCCGCCTGCTTGAAGGCGTAGTAGATCGTGACCGGAAACTCGGGATGGGCCTGATCGCAGAGTTGGCGCAATGCGCTGGTCATGCCGCCGAGGAAGAATGACTCTGCCGAGGCCTTGCTTCCGTGGCGGTATGGAGTGGCGACCAGCTCTTCGGCCTTCGGAACGGCCACAGTCGCGAATAGGTCCGGGAAGACTGGCTTCAGGGTTCTGCGCAGCCACACATAAAAGAAGTCGGAGAGGTCGGCATAGCCGATGTTGTCGTAGTATGGCGGATCCGTCGAAACCACTTTGGCGGAGGATCTGTTTTGGGTAGCCGCGTCCGATTGGGCCCCTGTACCGCCACCCGTTCCCGGAAGCACCTCCACACATTTCCAAATCCAGTCCACCATCGCCATCCAGTTCCCACTGGCCGATGAGAACGGGTTAGCCTCCGTGTAGTCCCAAGTCATTGGGATCGCTTGGCGGCCAAAGGTATTGCGCATTTTCTCGCCCGAATTGTGCCAAGTGCAGATGGAGGACCAGTAGTCAGCGACTTTGTCCACCGCAAACGCCAGATACACCCCGACCGCCTCGGCATAGGCCGTAGCGCCTGTTCCGCCGTCCCGCAGCGGCATGCCGTCGTCAGGCAGCCCGGCTGCCTTGGCGTCTCGCCGGACGCGCTCCATTGCCTCCTCGACCAAAGCCGAGAAGGTCGTCAGCGCGACGAGCTGGCGAGGCGTGAAGTAGTCGCCGAACGTCCGGAACCCGTACCGACGTCCTTGAGCATTACTCGCCCAGGTTCCACGACTCGGCGCGTCAGGTTTCCAGTGAGGATTAGCACGCCGTGCGGTCGCCTCCGCTTCGGGCAGTGGTGGGAGGTATAGTCTCGACCGATCTCCAGCGGCAACAATAGCCAGTAGCCGTTCACTCATTCGTCCCGCATTTGCTTCGTCATCGATGTATTCGTAACGTATTGGCACGTTAGACAGTAGGCAACGGAAACTCCCTCGTGACAGCTTCGTCCCATTCTTGGCCGAGTCCAAATCGGGCGGGACACCGACCTTTACCCCGAACCGGTATGTCTGGCCCTTGACTACCGGCTCGACGTACGCCTCCTTGCCCTTCTTCGTCGACAGCATAAACGTCGCCGCGAGCGGAACTTCTACCTCGGCGAATGCCGGGTTGGGACTCTTCACGGTCCGAGCCCACAGCCAGGCGACTACATTCAGCTTCCGCCCCTCGTAAGGCTTCAAATCGGGACGCTCCAGAACCAGTTCCGACGTAATTTCCACTTGCGGGTACAGGTGCCCAATCCTCTTCTTTGCCTCGTCCCGCACCCACCGGCCGTAGTTGCGAACGTCCTCAGCCAGCCCCTCGGTTCCACTCCATGTCCGGGCGAAGAAAGCTTGATCATGCTGTGATGCCGGGCGTATCGGCTCCCTGTCGGCGAACTTCGGCGGAATCTCGATCATCGCTTTGTTTATGAGCACTGCGACCGGATTCAAGTCGCTGGCGTGGGCCTCGAGGCCTAGGCGCTGCGCCTCAAGCGGCAGCGCACCGCCGCCTGCGAATGGATCATGGAATGCCGGCAGCGCGTGACGGTCGAACAGTTCGTTGGCGCGAGCATGACCGGCATGCTCGGCACAGGACCGGCGCCAGCTCTGCCAGATCTCTGCCCCCGCTTCCTTCAGCACTTGTTCGTTCGTGGTGCTTTCCCACCGGACTAGATCCTCGAGGATCGAGAACAGGCGTTCCCGCTCAATCTGAGCCGCCATGTCGCGGAGCGCCTGCCGCTCGGACCGTCTGTCCAGCTCGACAGCCAATTGGCCATCTGCTTTGGCTTCCTTGCCTCCGGGCGCCCGGTGACTTGGCCGTCGCTTCTTTAGTGCCCGCCTTGCCTCGCGCTTTCTTTGGGGGTCGGAAAGCAGAACGTCCGCATACTCGGACGGGTCGTCGACCATCTGGGCGAAAATGACCGCCCGAGCCGCAGCCAGCGGCCGTCGTGCCCACCAGAGATGCAGCGTTGACGGATGCCCGTGACGGATCGATTTTTCCCGTGCCGCCGCCTTGTTGATTGCCTCAAGGGGCAACGCAATTTCAATCAGCTTCTTCCGATGGGTGGTCATCGCTAGGTCGCCTCTCGTGGCTGCTGGGTACAAGCGGATCTTGATCGGATGACCCGCTAAGCGCGGAGAAACACCGATTCGGAATTGCTGCAACCGGACTCGCTTGCTAGGCAGCAGATGGCTCGAAAATGCGAAATTCTAGCACACCGACCCACCTAGTGAAGGAGGAGCTTGAAGGATGATGGACTCTTCAGAACTGGCGAATGGAGAGTCCACAAGGCTCTTCAAGGGCATTGCGGAGGAGGTGTTTAACCGCTACGGGCGGCACTGGAAGCCCGGGACTGTAAAGGTCAATCGGGCTTATCTGCGAAATCAGATCATGCCTTGGTTTCGGGATCGCCCCATCGCTGATATCACCCGGTCCGAAGTGCAGGACTGGTTCGCCGGCCTAAACGAGACGCCCGCGGCAGCGGATCGCTCACTGCCTGTGCTGTCGGTGATTCTCCGTGAAGCGGAAATCTATGGTCATCGAAAGAACGACAGCAACCCATGTGTCGGCTTGCGTCGCTATCGACGCCGAGGACGCGAGAGGTTTCTGAGCGTAGACGAAATCTGTCGGCTAGGCGCGTCGCTGCTGGAGCAGGAGGCCGACGGAAAGCTACCAGCCGCAGTAGTCCGCCTGTTGCTACTGACAGGTTGTCGACAGGGTGAAATCCGAACACTGCTCTGGCAGGACTATCGAGAGGGAAACTTGTTCCTGCGCGACAGTAAGACGGGGCCGCGGACGGTGTGGCTCTCTTCCTCGGCCCGCCTAGTGCTTGACAGATTACCCAGAACTGATTGCTGGGTTTTTCCTGCGGCGAAGGGAGGCCGTCCGATGTCAAGTGACGCACTGTATGGCTTCTGGAGAAAGCTCCGAGAAGCCGTGGCGATGCCAGATCTTCGGTTACATGACCTGAGACACAGCTATGCGACCTTCGCTTTGCGCCAAGGTGAAACAGTGCTGACCATAGGACGCCTGCTAGGGCACCGCGACCCTACTACCACGCTCAAATACATCCACTTGGCGGACACGATGGCGCGTGATGCGGTTGAAGCCATTGGAACTGCCCTGGAGCGCTGAGTGACGGATGCACCGACATTTCACGATTTCGTTGATGGTCCGTGGAGAACGGCCTGCTACCGTCGCTGCAGAGAATCGACGCGCCGACGCGTAGACAGTGCACTACAGACTCAACTCCTCCCCACGTTCGGACGCCAATCACTTAATGTGATAGGCCGGGCCGAAGTACATCTTTGGTTCGACAGGTACAGCCAAACTGCACCCGGGGGAGCAAATCGCACTCTCGACGTGTTGCGGCAGATCATGAACCATGCAGTCGAGTGCGGGCACATTGCCGAGAACCCCACGTCTGGAGTGACTCGAAATCCAAGACCGCAGCTCACGCGGTTCCTGTCCCGCGAGGAGATCGACCGCCTTCATGCTGTTCTCGATTCTCATCGAGGCCGAGGATCAGGGTGGCAGCAGGCCGAGATCCTCCGACTTCTACTCCTAACCGGCTGCCGAAGAGGCGAAATCGTAGGCCTGCGCTGGTCTGAAGTTGGCGATAATGCACTCCACCTTGCGGACAGCAAGACGGGACCAAGAACCGTCCTGTTGAACGCGCAAGCCCAAGCCATATTGAAGCGTCAATCACGGGACGGGAGCGAATTCGTCTTCCCTTCGCTAAGGGATTCATCGAAGCCCCGCTCGAACGAGCTTTCTCTTTGGCGCAAGATTCGCAAGCAAGCTCGCATCGAAGACGTACGATTGCATGATCTGCGCCACAATTTTGCAAGTTACGCAGTAATGAACGGCGTACCCGTTCCAGTAGTGTCGCGCCTGCTGGGCCACACCAACGCTGGAATGACGCTGCGCTACGCTCATATGGGCGACTGGGACACGCAGTTGGCAGCCGAAAGGGTTGGCTCGGCCATAGCGGCAGCCCTAGCCGGGTCGGTTCATCTAGCCGCCAACCGCCAGCGCCCGGCACCGACCAGCGATGAGTATGATGTGGGCTCACGCAACCCGTTTCCCAACCGTTCGTCTGCATGATATGGTTATCGATGTGAAGGCGACGCTTGAGATAGACGACTCCGTAATGGAGCGTCTACGAGAAGAAGCACCTCGACGAGACACCACGATCTCCGCTCTGGTTGAGGCTGGGATCCGCTACGTGCTCGCGAAGCATGCGCCAGCGAACGACCCAGCAGGAGACCTTCCGTCATTGCCATCGTGGGACAGTGGTGGGCATCTTGTAGATATCGACAACCGCGAAGATCTCTACCGGGTGATGGACGAAAACTAATCGGTGGTCTTCGATACCAATGTACTTGTCCATGCGGCCGACAGGCACTCTGCCTATTGTGAGCAGTGCCGACGTCAGGTTGATCACGCACGACGCGATTCTGAACCAGCGTTTCTAACTTGGAGTGTTTGCTACGAGTTCCTGCGCGTCACCTCTCATCCTCAGGTATTTCGTTCACCTTGGAATGCTGAAACCGCGTACAGCTTCATTGCGAGTCTGCTGTCCTCAAGCGGATTCCAAATGTTAGTGGCTACGCCGCGACATTCGACCGTGCTCAAGCAGACACTGTCCGAGTTGCCAACCCTCCGTGGCAGCGTAATGCATGACCTACACACGGCTGTCCTGATGCGTAAGAACGGGATTAGCCGGATTTGCACGCGCGACAACGATTTTCGTCGATTCCCGTTCCTGACTGTCCTAGATCCATTGGGCGAGTCGTGAGGCCGCCAGTGATCACGCCGCACGTGGGCAAGAAACTCATAGAAGTGGCGCTTCCACTCGACGCGATCAACAAGGCGGCAGCACGAGAAAAGTCGATCCGTCACGGGCATCCGTCAACGCTGCATCTCTGGTGGGCACGACGGCCGCTGGCCGCGGCTCGGGCGGTCATTTTCGCCCAGATGGTCGACGACCCTTCCGAGTATGCGGACATCCTGCTTTCCGACCCGCAAAGGAAGCGCCAGGCAAAGCGGGAACTTAAGAAGCGACGGCCAAGTCACCAAGCGGCCGGGGGCAAGAAATCAAGAACAGGCGGCCAACCGGCTGTTGTCGAGGTAGACGGACCGTCCGAGTGGCGGGGGCTCCGCGACATGGCGGCTCAGATTGAACGGGAGCGCCTGTTCTCGATCCTCGAGGATCTAGTCCGGTGGGAAAGCACAACGAACGAGCAGGTGCTGAAGCAAGCGAGGGCAGAGATCTGGCAGAGTTGGCGCCGGTCCTGCGCCGAGCATGCCGGTCATGCTCGCGCCGACGAGCTGTTCGACCGTCACGCGCTGCCGGCATTCCATGATCCGTTCGCGGGCGGGGGTGCGCTGCCGCTTGAGGCGCAGCGCCTGGGCCTCGAAGCCCACGCCAGCGACTTGAATCCGGTAGCCGTGCTCATTAACAAAGCGATGATCGAGATTCCGCCGAAGTTCGCCGGCAGGGGGCCGGTAAGCCCGGCATCGCGGGATGATCAAGCCTTCTTCGCCCGGACATGGAGCGGAGCCCAGGGGCTGGCTGAGGACGTTCGCTACTACGGCCGGTGGATGCGGGACGCGGCCGAGAAGACGATTGGGCACCTGTACCCGCAGGTCGAAATCACGTCGGAACTGGTTGTGGAACGCCCCGATCTGAAGCCTTACGAGGGTCGGAGGCTGAATGTAATCGCCTGGCTGTGGGCGCGAACTGTGAAGAGCCCGAACCCGGCCTTCGCCGAAGTACAAGTGCCGCTCGTGTCTACCTTCATGCTGTCGACGAAGAAAGGCAAAGAGGCATACGTCCAGCCATTGATCGACGCACAGGGATATCGGTTTGAAGTGAGGGTCGGACAGCCGTCGGATCAAGATGCGGCTAAGCGCGGTACAACAGCCGGAAAGCGACGGTCGTTTCGTTGCCTCATGTCGGGAGTTCCTGTGACATACGACCACATCCGAGCTGAAGGGAAAGCGGGATCGCTGGGTGTGGGTTCCAGTTATTCTGGCAGGATTTTTCCGGAAATTCTGGCACACCCAAAGAGGAGTCCCCAGAAGGGCTGGGAAGAGGTTTCATGAGGCAGTCTCCTGGTCAGACGGACCCGGTGCCGGGTCGAGGTGGCGGGTG
>JAJDZN010000111.1 GCA_022824585.1 Bryobacterales bacterium
ACCTCTTCCACCCCAAGGAAGCGCGCTACCAGGCTGCGCCACGGCCCGACGTCGAAAACGGGTGGTTCCTATAGTCTAGCCCGAAGTCTCTCCAAACTTCGACCCCTTGGGTTCGAGCGCCCCGGCAGTATGCTAGATTGATGCCTGTGGCCCCGAAGCAGCTCGAATCGAACCCTCTCGAGATGTTGCGTCGTCGGGGCCTGCGGCTCACGCGCCAGAGGGAATTGGTCTTCCGCCTGATCCATAACTCGCGCACGCATTTGAACGCGCACGAGATTTATGAATTGGCCTCCAAGGAAGACCCCAAGATCAATCAAGTCACTGTGTATCGCACCCTCAAGGTGCTCAAGGAGCAGGGCTTGGTCGACGAGCTCGACTTAATGCACTACGAGGGCGAGCAGCACTATTACGAGACTCGCCTCAAGCGCGAGCACGCCCACCTCGTCTGCATGAGCTGCGGCGCGGTGGCGGAATACTTCGGCGATCCGCTCCGGGAAATGAGGGCCCAGATCGAGACGCAGTTCGGCTTCAAGGTCGCGGTTGCACGCACAGAGGTCGGCGGGTACTGCGCGGACTGCCAGAAGAGCGGTCTCGGCGAGGCCCCGACGGTCGCCTCGCGAGCCGGTGCGGCCAGCGCGGCCGAGGCACATTAGCGCCTGCTCATCGGGGCGATGGACGCATCCCAGGACGCGGACTCGGGCGCGTCACTGCCGCCCTTGTCGCTGCTGGTGGAACCGCCCTCCGGGGAGTGCCTGCAGATTCCGGTCAAGCGCAGCCCGTTCGTCATCGGGCGCCTGAACGACTGCGACCTAACGCTGGCCGATAAGCGGATCTCTCGCCGCCACGCCCAGTTGCGCCTAGAGCAGGGAGGATTCGCCATCGAAGACCTAGGCAGCCGCCACGGGACTGTCGTCAACGGAGAGTCCGTGCGGCACAGCCGGCTTGCCGTCGGCGACCGAATCGGCTTTGGGATCGAGGGCTCCTACGTGATCACGGTCTGCGAGGCCCGGAGCCCCCAGACGAGGCTGCTCAAACAGGTTTCCGAGATTGGCGCCGGACCGCGCCGGACCGGCGCGCTGGGTCGGCTCTCGGCGGTGCTGGAAGTTGCCCGCACGATGGAGCTCGCCAGCGGCGTGGAGGAGGTCTTCGAGGCGGTCGTGGAGGCCGCTCTATCGATCGCTCGCGCCGACCGCGCCTTCCTGCTGCTGCGTGACGCCAGCGGTCGCCTGGAGGTCAAGGTGGCACGGCACGCGTCGGGCGAGCCCGGCAGCCCCGCCCAGCTGGAACTTCCGCTAGCGCGGATCTCCGACGCGCTTGAGCGACGTTCGGACCTGTTCGCGGTGAGTCTAGATCTGACGCACGGCGACGGTAGCGCTGCGGACGCTTCGCGTGCTGCGCTGTGCATTCCGATCTTGCGCATGCGGATCGGGCTGGACCACGAAACGAGCGTGATCTCGGCGAAGGATGACACGCTAGGCGTGCTTTACATGGACGCGGCGAACCCTGACCTGCGGCTGGCGGAGGGCAACCAGGCGCTGCTGCACGCCTTGGCGATCGAAATCTCGACTAGCGTCGAGAACGCCCGGCTGATCGAGGGGGAGCGCCAGAAGCGCCGCCTTGAGCACGAGCTCGACATGGCCCGTGACATCCAGCGCTCCCTGCTGCCGGGCACGCTTCCCAGCGAGGGCTGGTTGGTCGCCAAGGGGCACAGCGAGTCCAGCTCGCAGCTGGGGGGCGACTACTACGACCTGATGCAGGTCGCGCCGGGACGCTGGGCGGCCGTGCTGGCCGATGTCTCGGGAAAGGGCGCGTCGGCCTCGATCCTGGCCTCGTTGCTCCAGGGAGCCTTCTTTCTGGGATCGGGCCCGGATGTTTCCCTGTCTGGCACGCTGCGGCGCATCAACCGCTATCTATGCGAGCGGTCGGACCGGGCACACTTTGCGACCGTGTTCGCAGCCACCATCACGGAGGACGCGACGATGCGCTGGAGCAGCGCCGGACACTGCCCGGCGATCCTGGTGCGCCCGACCGGTCGCTGCGAACTGCTGGCTCCGACCAGCCAGCCGATCGGGCTGTTCGAAGATGCCGAGTTTCCCGAGGACGTCTGCCGTCTGGAGCCGGGGGACAAGCTGGTCATATATAGCGACGGAGTCACCGAGCTGCGCAACAGCCAGTCCGAGCTGTACGGAGAGCGGCGGCTGCTCGAGGCCGTTTCCCAGCTTGCCGGCCTCGATGCCGGCGAGTTCTTCGACGCTCTGCTGGCCCGTGTGGCCGAGTTCGGCCGCGATGCCCGGCGGCGGGACGACCTGACCGTGCTTGTGCTTGGTTTTCAGGGCTCGCAGGGGCGTTGAGCGCATCGATCGCTACGCCGAGTTCAGCCCGCCGCCGCAGACTTTCCCGGCGTTCTGGCGGCGGACAGGTTCCGGGCGCGCTCCCAGCGATGCTCCCGCCGCACGGTCGCGGACAATTCGCCAAATACGCTTGACCAATGTCATGGAAGGCACTAGAATTGATCCTGAGACAGAACATGGAGGCTGTTGTGTCCGGCGGGATTGCTCTTCGAGCAACTTGGCTGGACTCGACTGGACAGTGCGGGAGAATCGATGCGACGCCGAATCTCACAGTGGATCGTGGCCCTGCTAGTGGGCCTGCTGGGAGTTCCTTTGATCGCTCAGGACGCTCCTGAGCCGGCCAAGCTCACGGCCAAGCAGGAACGGCGCCGCCTCGAGAGGTTGCGCAAGGAGCTCCGCGGGCCGTTCAAGCGTTGGCTGGACGAGGATGTGCGCTACATCATCACGCCCGAGGAGCGCAAGGCCTTCGTGCAGATGGCGACCGACGAGGAGCGCGAGAACTTCATCGAATCATTCTGGATGCGGCGCGACCCTACCCCGGACTCGATGGAGAACGAGTACAAGGAAGAGCACTACCGGCGCATCGCCTACGCCAACGACCGGTACGCGTCGGGCATTCCTGGCTGGAAAACGGATCGCGGCCGCATCTACATCGCGTACGGACCGGCCGACGAGATCGAGTCCCATCCGTCAGGGGGCCAGTACCAGCGGCCCTACGACGAGGGCGGCGGCTTCACCTCGACCTATCCGTTCGAAATCTGGCGCTACCGCTGGATCGAGGGGATCGGCAGCGACATCTTGCTCGAGTTCGTGGACCCGACGATGACGGGCGAGTACCGGCTCACCATGGACCCGTCCGAGAAGGAC
>JAJDZN010000149.1 GCA_022824585.1 Bryobacterales bacterium
TCTCACGGGTTACTCCTCAGTCAAGACTTCACCTTGCCACGCTGGCTTGGTTCCTTCCCCGAGGAAAGAGTTCGGGCTTGGAACAACGCAATATCGGCTGCGAGCGATCGGTGGACTTTCTGGCAACCCGAATCGACTGCACACAGCATTGTGGACCTTCCAGCGATTGGATAAATCGGGCGTCGCGATGGCAAGCCGCCAAACCGCAAGTGTCCTGAGTCGTTAACTGGTTGGACAAGCTGGTGCTGTGTTGAGAGGCGGTCGTGTTGGCTGTCGGGGGCTGTCTGCGGAGCGCTATGAGTACTCGAATGGGTCGGTCGGCGGTGGCGATCGTGTTGAGTGAGGCAAAGTGAGAGACGCTGGAGCACTGGGCGCGCCGGGCGAGCTCGGCGCAAGCGCTGGGGCTGCGCTGCCGGATCGTGCTGGCGGCGGCGACCGGACAGACGAACATCGAGATCGGCGCGGCCCTGGGCTGCCATCCGGTCACGGCCGGAAAGTGGCGTCGGCGCTTGGCCGAGCAGCGCCTCGCTGGACTGAGCGATGAGCCGCGTCCGGGCGTGCCGCGCAAGAGCAGCGGCGGGCAGGTAGAAGCCGTGATCGTCAAGACGCTGGAACAGCAACCGCGCGACGCGAACCACTGGTCGACCCGCTCGATGGCCGCCGAGCTGGGCATGTCGCAGAGGGCGAACTTCAGAAGCTGGCGCGCCTTCGGGCTCAAGCCGCACCTGGTCGAGCAGTTCCGGCTGTCGCTCGACCCGCAGTTCATCGACAAAGTGCGCGATGTCGCCGGCCTCTATCTCAACCCGCCCGAGGCGGCGGTCGTGCTCTGCGTGGACGAGAAGGCCCAAATCCAGGCGCTCGACCGCACCGCGCCGACCCGGCCGATGCTGCCCCGGCGTCCCCCGCCGTCAAACCGACGTCTCCGTACGACACGGCACCGCCAACCTCTACCGGCGGCGCCAGATAACCAGCCCTGCACCCGATGTGGGGTCGCCTCAGGACATGTGATCGCCAACCTGAGCCCGCGACACCGGGCCCGCGAATTCCAGCGCTTCCTCGACTTGATCGACCAGAGCGTGCCCGGCGAACTCGCGGTGCAGGTCGTCCTGGACAACGTCTCCTCCCACGACACCGAGGCGATCCAGCGCTGGCTCCAGCGCCATCCCCGCTTCCGCTTCCACCTGATCCTGCAAACGGGAGTCGTCCTTTGACCAGTCACAGCAAGGCGTATATCGTGTAGTCCAATCGAGGGACACTTGGGAAGCAGGTGGATGATGCAGGGTTGGCACGCTGATAGGTGCCTCCTACCCAATCGCAAAGCGGGCCTGGCAGCCACTCAGGGACGTCAATCGGCTCACTGCTCCTGCTGGCCCCGACAAGACAGCCGAATCCGCTGTGAATTCTGTGGGAGGCGCTCCTCTGTTCCGCAACAGCATGGCGACGAGCCAAGCGGAGAGAGTGCCTTGCTGCATGCCACCCGTCCGGCCCTTCAGGTGAGTCAATGATGAAGAACCCGACCCAAGTGACACCTGCCATGCAAGCCGTTCCCAAGATAGCGGTGTCCAAGGACCTGGAACCAGCCAAGGAGTACGATCCCGACAGAGTTCATGCATTTCGCTACCGGGCTAAGCGCCACGAACAACTACCCCATGTGGTCAAATTCTCGGGTGGCCGCACCAGCGGGATGCTGCTTTTCGCATTGCTGGAGAATGGGCTCTTGCGTCGAGAACGCGGTGATGTCGTGGTGTTCAATAACACAACCTGCGAGCACCCCGAAACGTACAATTTCGTAGCAGAGTGCAAGCAACGCGTCGAGGCCGCCGGCATACCCTTTTTTGTCGTTGAGTTCCAAACGTATGAGGACGCGAGGCAAGGCGAATGGCGACGTATCGCTTCATATCGTCTGGTCAATGAGCGGCCGCAATCGGAGGACAACTCGGATGGATTTCGGTGGCGGGGAGAAGCGTTTGAAGAGATGCTCTCCAACAAGGGTTTTGTGCCAAACAAGTTCAGCCGGGTTTGCACGAAGTCCCTCAAGTTGGAGGTGACCCGTCAATTCTTGCGGGACTGGTTTGCCAGCAAGAGGGGTATCCCAAGACAGGGGCATGGACTTGACGAATCCAAAGTCGATACAGACCGGCTGCATAGGCTTCACATCCGTAATGGCGGCGGCATTCCCAAGGACATCCTCCTTGCGAAGAAGCGCTTCGTGTTGAGTCAGCCAGCCAATCGACCTAAGCAGGTTTACCAGAACTTCTCCTCTCCGGCCGCTCCCTTCGAGAACGAGACCCTCGAGGGCAAGGTCTTCGGCCGCAAGGCCTGGTTTGGGGATGATGGTATCGAGTACGTGGCATTTATTGGATTGCGTGGTGATGAACAGCTGCGCGTTGCAAGGGTTGAGACCCGGGCGGCCAACCCACACGCCAATATTGGATACGAAGGTGAGCACGTCTACATGCCCCTAGCGACGATGCAGGTTAGCAAGGAGGACGTCAACGCCTTCTGGCAACAACAGAGCTGGGATCTCAGCCTGCCGGAGAACGGTGCTCTGTCCAATTGCGTATACTGTTTCCTCAAGGGCGCCAGCAGCCTGGGGCAGGTTCACGCTTCGATGGAGGAGCAGAAGGGTGAGGCGATAGACGGCTACGGCTCAACGTTAGGCACGCCCTGCGATATCGGCTGGTGGACCGCCAAAGAAAAACTCTATGGCCGCGACTTGGTTTCGGAGAATCGGGAGCGTACCAATCCAGACGCGCCGTCTTTCATTGGTTTCTTCGGCGCCACCACTGGTTTCTCCTATAACGTGTTGGATGAAAGCGTGCGACGGGGAGACGGGCTAGAGCGATTCGCGGATTCTGTTCTGCCTTGTGACTGCACAGAGTAAATCCCAATGCGTCCGATTTATCTCGACTACCAAGCGACCTCGCCGACCGATCCCCAGGTTGTCGAAGCGATGCAGCCGTATTGGGCTCAAGAGTTCGGTAACCCTCATTCCGAAGGGCACGACTTCGGGTGGAAGGCTCGACGGGCAGTGGAACTCGCACGCTCCCAAGTGGCGAACCTGATAGGGGCTGACGACGATGAAGTCATCTTCACCTCAGGGGCCACCGAATCATGCAATATCGCTCTCCGAGGAACCTCGGCAGCTGGTTTCCCAAGTGGAGCGCGCCAAATCATTACACTAGCGACCGAGCACCCTGCAGTACTCGAGACTGCTCGGTGGTTAGGCGAGCACGACATGGATGTGGTTGTGCTGCCTGTGAAGCCCGACGGGCTGGCGGATCTCCAGATCCTAGAGGCAGCCCTTAGCAGGCAAACTGCGCTGGTATCCGTGATGCTGGCGAACAACGAAATTGGCGTGATCCAGCCGCTTCGCGAGATCTCGCAGCTCGCCCATGCAGTCGGAGCCTTCGTTCACACAGACGCCACGCAAGCCGCCGGGCGCATGAGGGTCGACGTTGATGACCTTGGGGTAGATTTGCTGAGTTTGTCTGCCCATAAGATGTACGGCCCCAACGGGATCGGGGCGTTGTATGTCCGCAATCGTTCGGACCTGAAGGTTGCGCCCATCTCGATCGGAGGGCACCAGGAAAGAGGAATTCGGGCAGGAACCGTGCCGGTGCCAATAGCAGTTGGAATGGGTGCAGCCTGTGCCATTGCCGAACAGCGTCTGGAATATGATGCCCGACGAATTGACGAGCAAGGACGGAGGCTACTGGACGAGTTGGTTTCGGAGTTTCCGGAATTGCAGCTCTTCGGCCACTCGCAACGGCGGGTCCCAGGCAATCTGAGCTTGGGTCTACCGGGTGTTCTCGGGGAGGCACTGGTCGATGCTGTGTCAGGTGAAGTGGCAATCGCTACTGGTGCCGCTTGCTCTACCGGATCACCAGAGCCTTCCCACGTGCTAATGGCTCTTGGACTTGATGAGGAAGTCGCGTCTTGTGGGGTGAGGATAAGCCTCGGCCGCTTCACCACCGACGATGAGATCAGGGCAGCTAGCCGGTCGCTGCGTCGGGCCTTGTCATCCTTGGCCAGGGAAGGATAACCGATGGCTGCTCTCAAATTCGGCCGCGCAACGTCCAATGATGGCTTTACTCCACTCAGCACAGCGGCCTTCAACGAGATACCGCCAGCTCGTATCATCAGGGAGCTCATTCAGAACTCGTTGGACGCTGCCGTCGAAGCTGGCGAGGAGACTGCCAGAATCCGATTTCAGGTTGACGACATTCAACCGGAGGACATTCCCGACCTCCAGGGCTTTACGAAGGCCTTCAAGGGAGCACTAGCACACCAGGCAAAGAGCAATTCAGGTGTTCTTCCCGACGCTGCTCAGGAGGTTGTCGATCGCATCAAGCGCGGGTTAGAGTCCATAGCCGCAGGAACAGGCGCGGTTCTGTCAGTGTCTGACAATGGTGTCGGACTCGACACGAGGAGCATGAACTCCCTGCTAGCCGACGGCACGAGCGCCAAGTCAACTTCGGCTTCAGGTTCATATGGAGTAGGCCACCTGGCGCCGATGGCACTGTCGGACATCCGATACATGCTCTACGCCGGCCTCACCTCTGATGGCGAACGGATTGCTAGCGGCAAGGCACTGCTGGCCTCACACCCGGGCATTGGAAGGCTCAATGACGCCAAGGGTTATCTCATCGAGGACTTCAAGACCGGCTTGGATCCGAGCGGCAGCCTTTACGAATTCCTGGATGTCGGGGAGCACCCCCAGCTGATCTCCAGACACCTCGACGGAGTTGGTAGAGAGTTTGGGCACGGTTGCGTTGTGCTGATTCCGGCCTTCAACAACTTCAAAAGCGAGGGTAGATCACTTTGGGAGATCGTCTCTAAGGTTGCCGCTTACAACTTCGCTCCTGCTATCCAGCACGGCAAACTTGCCCTGACCACACTGGAAGGTGCTGAAGCAAGGCACCTTGACGCGGGAACAATGTCGACCATCCTCGAACAGGACCAGGAGCGGGTAAGAGCGGCGAGATCGGATTCGTTTTTCGCCGGCCTCCGACCATCCGGTCAACACGCCTATTCGATCCTAAGAGCCCTTACGGACAGTGAGAG
>JAJDZN010000060.1 GCA_022824585.1 Bryobacterales bacterium
CTAGCTCGTCGCGGCCCGTCACGGTCAGATGCTTCATCTGCTGGCGGATGGCGCGCATGTGGCGCACCGCCTCGACCACGTTGCCCGAGCCCGCTTCGCCCTTGGTGCGGATCATGGCCGCGCCCTCGGAAATGCGGCGCAGCGCTTCGCCTAGGTTGCGCGCTCCGCAGACGAACGGGGCCTTGAAGCCGTGCTTGTCAATGTGGTGCTCTTCGTCGGCAGGCGTGAGGACTTCGCTCTCGTCGATGTAGTCGACCTTGAGCGCCTGCAGCACCATGGCCTCGGCAAAGTGCCCGATCCGCGCCTTGGCCATCACGGGAATCGAGACGGCCTCCATGATCTCGCGCATCTTTTCGATGTTCGCCATGCGCGCCACGCCGCCTTCCTTGCGGATGTCGGCCGGCACGCGCTCCAGCGCCATCACGGCCACGGCGCCCGCTTCCTGGGCGATGCGGGCTTGGCTCGCATCGGTGACGTCCATGATCACACCGCCCTTGAGCTGCTCTGCCAAGCCGACCTTGAGCCGAAATTCGTCCGTGAGGAACATGCTGCCGCCTGTCTCCCGCGTGTCGCGCATCGAACGCGGGTACTGATCTAATCCTAACGATGCTTGCCCCAAGCTTCAAGCGGACAGGCTGCGAAGGCGTCGGCGCTGCGGCGCGGACACAGCGGTGTCCGCCCGACCACGGCTCAGAAAACATGCCGCGAAGTAGTATGCTGCTAGGTCATGCCCACCGGATCGGAGCTATTCGTCCGCAGTCTGCGCAGCCAAGGCGTGGAGAACATCTTCACGCTCGTGGGGGACCACCTCAACGACGTGCTCAAGACTGCCGCGCGCGACGGGATGTCGGTATATGACACGCGCCACGAGTCCGCGGCCGTGCACATGGCCGACGGCTGGAGCCGCCTCACGCGCACGCCCGGCGTCTCGATGGTGACCGGCGGTCCCGGGCACACGAACTCCATCACTGGCATTGCCACCGCCAACGCCACCGCCGTGCCCATGCTCTCCGTCAGCGGAATGAGTGATTCCGGCGCGCGAGACCGGTACGCGTTCCAGGACATGGACCAGCTCAAGCTGGTGCAGGGCATTGCCAAGTACGCCGCTGTGCCGGCCCGCTCCGGCCAGATACCCTTTCACGTCCAGCGCGCGTTTCTGGAGATGCTGCATGGCCGCCCTGGCGTGGCCCACCTGAGCGTTCCGGTCGATCTGTTCACCGAGGGGAACGAAACGCACGCTCCCATACCTGGCGAGCGCATCGAGATCCTGCGCAGCGGGCCCTCCAGTGCGGACCTCGCCCGCGCGATGGACCTGCTCGCCGCCTGCGAGCGCCCCGCCGTCGTGGCCGGCTCGGGGGCTTACTGGTCCGGGGCCGAGGAGGAACTCCGAGCGTTCGTTGAAGCGGTCAACGCGCCTCTGTTCACCACCACCTTGGCCCGCGGCATGGTCTCGGACGAACACCCTCTGTGCTTCGGCTACGCCGATTCCACCATCAATCCGGGCGTCACCAACGCCCTGCGCAAGGCTGACTTGGTCTTTGTCGTAGGCAAGCGCATGGACTACGGCCTCCGCATGGGCGGCTCGCAGTTGTTCGGGGAGGGAGCCAAGACTGTCCAGATCGATCTCTGCGACACCGAGCTGGGGCTGAACCGGAGGTTGGAAGTCGGCATTCTGGCCGATGCCAAGACCACGCTGGCTGCCTTCAACGAGGCGCTGGCGGAGCGAGCCGCGCCGGATCGCTCCGACTGGCTGGCCGAAGTGGGGCGTGGCTGCAACGAGTACGCGGCCAAGGTCGCGGCCGAGATGGCCGAGCCGCGCGCGCCCATGCACTCGCTTCACGCCTATGAGGTCTTGCGGGAGAAACTGCCGTCCGATGCGACGATCTGCTGGGACGGGGGGGATTTTGTCCATTGGGGCCGCTATATGCTTTCTGCCCGCCAGCCGGGCCGCTGGATGCGGCTCGGTTCCTTGGCCGGCCTGGGCGTCGGCCTTCCGATCGGTCTCAGCGCCCAGATCTTGCGGCCCAATTCGAAATCCGTGGTGATCACCGGCGATGGCTCTTTAGGGTTCTACATCGGCGAGCTCGATACGGCCGTGCGCTTTGGATTGCCGCTCGTCGTTATCGTCGGGAACGATGCCGGCTGGGGGGTCGAGCGCGAACTGCAGGAGGGCTTCTACCCCGGCTCGCCCACGGTCGCCTGCGAGCTGCGGAACACCCGCTACGACTTGGTGATGAAGGGATTCGGCGGCGACGGTGCCCACGTGACGTCGCGGGATCAGCTGGCGGATGCGTTCGACCGCGCGTTCCGCAGCGAAAAGCCGTTCTTGGTCAATGTCGAGATCGCGGGTCTGGGCTCGCCCTACACCCGCAATCAGCTCGCCCTGCGGGCCGGCTAGCCCCGGCATGCGCTTGGAGCGAAGAGCGCCGGGCCTGGCGGTCGCGCTGGCCGCGCTGGCGCCGTGGCCCGGCCCAGGCCAGGCGCCGCCCTACGAGTCCCCTCCGGAGGACTTGCCCAGGGAGGTCGGGCCCCAGCCGATTCCCTTCGACCATCGGCTGCACATGCAGAACCGGATGGCGTGTGCCGATTGCCATCCAGGCTCGAGGGCGGCTCCCCGAGCCGGCTTGCCGGATCGCGATCAATGCATGCAGTGCCACCAAGCGATCGCCGCCGACAAGCCCGCCGTGCAACAGCTCGCCGCCCTGCCAGCGGGTAGCAAGATCCAGTGGCGGCGGGCCTATCAGGTGCCGGATTTCGTCTTTTTCAGCCATGCCGAACACGCCAAGGGAAGTCTGGCTTGCGCCGATTGCCACGGGCCGGTGCAGGAGAGGCGAGTGCTGATGCAGGAAGTGTCGACCAACATGGTGGCCTGCATGAACTGCCACGCGCTGCGCCAGGTTTCTAACGAATGCTTCTTGTGTCACGACTTAGGCCAGTAGCTCCGGTCCGCCCGCCCGATCTCTCTGCTGCAATGATGGGGTAAGCAGCCTCCCTGCGCGGCGTCGCCCTGCGCGCGGCCCGGCCGGGACTTTCCGAGCCGCGCCCTGCGCATGGATCCAGACAAGCCGAGCCCTGCTGACGGCACCCCGCCTCTGGCGACAACTCTGGGCGGCGCTGTCACGGACATCTTCCGGCATCCGGTGGATCGGCTGATCCGCCACTGGAACTGGAAGGCCGCCCTGATCAGCGCGTGCCTGCGCACGACGATCTTCTTCACGGTGAACCTGACCGCCAGCTGGAACAGCGCGGTGTCCGCCGCCGTGACCGAGCTGTTCTACCGAGCCCCGATGGTTGGCACCTTGGCGGCTATGTCGCAGACCTTCCGCCGGGTCCAGCCCGCTTGGGTGGCCAGCGTCGTCGTGATGGCAGTGCTGCCAGCCATGGGCCATGGCATCGAATTCACGGTCCACTGGTTCCGCGGGACGGAGAAGCTGTCCGCGAGCGTGGCCGTGTCCGTGGCGTTCTCCATCGCCACGACCGGGCTGAATTACTTGCTGCACCGGCGCGACGTTCTGGTGGTGGGCCACGGGGCGAGACCGTTTCTTGTCGACATTTTCCAAGTGGCGCCGCACCTGTTCGACATATTGCTGAAGAAGCCGATGCGCGTCCTCCGAGGGGCGGCGTTCGGAGCAGACTCCTCTCGCACGAAACCCTGACAAGCTGGCGCTCGAGCTAGTGGGTCAATTTGAGTGAGAAGGGCCCCGCTCGGGTAGGTCCGTAGAGCGCCAACATCGTCGCGCGCTTGAGCTTGACTTGCCTGGCCGCTGGGCGTTCTACTGGGTGGAATGCCTCCGACTCCCAAAGCCGAACAGCGCTCATTGACCGACCGCCTCATGCAACTCGCAGGCGGAAGCTACACCCCCGAACAGCGCCGCAAGTACTACATCAGCGGACCGCAATGGGCCGGCGCGTACGAGGGCCAGGCCCTCTTCCACGCTCCTACCCGGGAGCCAGTGAGCTTTGAAGAGGTGATTCGCCACCTTGGCGAGATCGGCATTCCTTGCTGGACGACCCACGATACGGACGTCATTGACACCAACGACCTGTTCACGGACCGCCAAGCGGAGACGGTTGCCGGCATCAACAAGGCCCTCGACGAGCACGGCGTGCGGTGCTCGATGGTCACCTGCGAGACCTTCTTCCATCCGGTCTTCGCCGCCAGCGCGGCAGCCGAGGCACCAGAGGTGCGGAGCTATGCGGCGCGACGGCTCGAGAACACCGTCGAGATCGGCCACGAACTGGGGGCCAGCTTCGCTGTTTACTGGCCGGGCACGCTCGGCTATATGGTCCAGGGCGCGATCGACGAAACCCAGACCTTGCGCTGGTTTGCGGACGGGCTGAATGCCGCCTGCGCCCGCGACCTGCAGGTGGCCGCCGACAAGGGCCGTCCGGCCCTCAAGCATTGCTTGGAGGCGAAGCCCTTCGAGCCGCAGGCACAGATCATCCTGCCCAGCAGCGACGCCATGCTGGCATTCATATCCAGCGGCCTGCTGGACCATCCCGAGATGGTCGGCCTGAACCCGGAATACCTGCACGAGTTGATGTGGGGCGGCGCGACGCGGGCGGTACTGGCGCGCGCCCTGCTGTGCAAGAAGCTGTTCCACTTCGACATCAACGACGGATACCCGCTCAAGCATGACGTGGATCTGGGCATCGGCGTGGTCAATCCGCTGGATTGGCTGAACGTGCTGGTGCTGCTGCGGTCGCACGGCTACGAAGGCCCGTTCAACCTCGACTTCAAGCCCCCAAGGACCACCTCGAACTACGGCGTCTGGAAGGTCAGTTTCCCGGGCGCCGTGGACCGCTTCATCACCCTGTGGAACATCGCGGGGGAGGTCTTGGAAGACCCAGTCATGCGCGAAGCCACCGAGGCGCTCAAGGCTGGCGGGGGAGCCACCGGCGGCGTCGACGATGTCGTGGAAGCCAACCGCGAATTGCTCACGCTGCACGAGCTGATGGCGCACCGGCTTTTCCAGCTGCTGGTCGGACAGCACCGCGGGCGGGTGTTCGGCGGGTAGCTGAGTCTGTGCCAAGCACAGGTCCGGTCGGCTTGGGTCTTGTTGGGGTCGCCGCGAAGGATGGCGCACTGTAGACCTGTGGCTGTACCTAGACGCCGATCGGAACAGCGGAGCGACGATGACAATGAAGCGCATCGACGCCGACGCCGGGAAGATCCCATGGGCGACGGCGCAGTTTACGGACGAACCAAACCATGTTGACGAAATCGAAGACGTACTACAACATTCGCTTTTCAGCCGACACGTTGCACGGCGCGATCGAGGTCTTCCGGGGTCAGGCTGATCACGGCAACGATGAGTCCGACTCTCAGCCTTCCATGCGTGTCAAAATTGACGATTCAGAATGGGAGTATGACTCGGAGGATGAGTTTTTTGCGGACTATCGAAGATCTTCAAGCACAGGATATTTTCGCCTGCACGGCAGCGACAGCAAACGCATATTCACGTTCCACATGGTCACCGACACAACCACCGTGGTCACAGTAGCTGCTCCGGATCGCGGAAGCATTGAATCCGTTTTTGAGATCTTCGAGAGGGATGTGGATTCGTGTCGATTGTCTACACCACAAGCACCCCTTCCACTGGTCTTCATTGGGCACGGAAGGGATCCCCAGTGGCGGGATCTGAAGGATCACCTTCACGACAAGCATGGTTACCGTGTTGAGGCATATGAGATTGGCGCAAGAACCGGTCATGCGATTCGGGACATTTTGGAAGACATGCTCTCAAAGACATCCTTTGCCATTCTCGTGCTGACGGGAGAAGACAAAATGCCCGAAGGGAGCTTCCGAGCTAGGCAGAACGTGGTCCACGAGGCAGGATTGTTTCAAGGACGCCTTGGATTCAATCGGGCAATCATCCTATTGGAAGCAGGCACGGAGGAGTTCTCTAATGTCCAAGGCATTGAGCAGATTCGATTCGGGAAAGGAAATATCAAAGAAACATTCGGTGATGTTCTTGCGACACTACGCCGTGAGTTCACGGAAGACACAACATAACAGCAGGGACTGGGGCGCTGAGTACATCTAGAGGGCGCTGGAGTTCGTGGTCCAGCAATACGGAACTTCAGCGAGCGCATAGCGGCGCAAGTACCAGTGGTTTTGGCGGAACCACCTCAGCATCCTGCGCGATGGCTCGACCTTTCCGGAGTTCAAGCGGCAGCCGTTCGACGATACCCCTAGGAGTAACCGGTAGAATCTAGATCGGGTGTCCGGCTGGCGAATCAGGCTTGCTCTGGCCGTTTGGTGTTGCGCGTCCGTCCTAGAGGCGACCGAGCCCGCCGAAGCCGTGTTCCGGGACACGGTCCAACCGATCTTCAAGCAGCATTGCCTCGGTTGTCACGGTGAAGGTGAACTCTTCGGCCAGCTCGACCTGCGGATCCGTGACGGACTGGTGGGGGGCGGGTCGCGAGGGCCGGCCATCGTTCCGGGAGATGCAGGCGCAAGCCTGCTGTACCGCGTGCTCGATCATTCGGGCGAACTCAGGATGCCGCCCACAGGAAGGCTCCCCGATGAAGCGGTCGCGGCAATCGGCGAGTGGATCAACGGCGGGGCCCCCTTCGCCGAAAGCTCGACTGGCGCGGACCTCGATTGGGACGAGTTCGAGGCAGAGGACTTGTGGGCGTTTCGCCCGGTCAGCAAGATCGACGCGCCTAGCGATGTAGATTCGTTTCTCCGCATCAAGCTGGCCGAAGCTGGACTGACTCCGGCGCCGCGCGCGGACCGTCGGACGCTGATCCGTCGCGCGACGATCGACCTGACCGGCCTGCCGCCCGCTCCCGAGCAGGTCGAGGCGTTCGTCACGGATCCCGCTGGCGACAAGGCTGCGTTCGGGAAAGTCGTGAATCGCCTCTTGGCTTCGCCGCGCTACGGCGAGCGTTGGGGTCGCCACTGGCTTGACGTGACGCGCTACGCAGACACGGCAGGCTTCTCGAACGACTACGAGCGGCCCAATGCCTGGCGTTATCGCGACTACGTCATCCGCTCGTTCAACAATGACAAGCCCTACGACCGCTTCGTGCTCGAGCAGGTTGCTGGCGATGAGTTGTTCCCCGGTGACCCGGAGGCCGTCTTGGCGACGGGCTTCCTGAGGATGGGCCCGTGGGAGCACACCGGCATGTCGGTAACGGCCGTTACGCGGCAACAGTGGCTCGACGACGTGACGCATTCGACGGCGACGGCCTTCATGGGGCTCACGCTGGGATGCGCCAAGTGCCACGACCACAAGTTCGACCCCATCCCGACGAGTGACTACTACCGCGTGCAGGCGGCGTTCGCGACCACCGCATTCGCGAAGCGTCCTCTGCCGTTCTTGCCGGAGGAGGACTTGAGCGGTTTCGCTGCCGGCAGGAAGCGCATGGAAGGGCTGATCGCGCAGCTCGAGGAGAAGCGCGACCGCTTTGCCGGGATCAGCCGGCGCCACCTGATGCAGAAGTTCCGCGTCAGCCGATTCGAAGACGTGCCGGAAGTGAGTCGCAAGCTGGACGCCGGGCTGACTGACGAGCAGATGTGGGCGCGGCGGATCGTCAACAAGCACCTGAGCCACCACGCTGAGTCGATCAAGCGATACGAGCCGCTGGCGTATTCCGTCACGAGCGGGCTTGTCGAGGGCTGGAACGACGTCGGACCGGGGGGCGCAGGTAGCTACATGAAGAAGCCCGACTACGAGAACGTCGAGATGCACGTGCTCATGGGTGGCAGCCTCGAATCCCCGGGAGAGCGTGTCACCCCCGGAGTGCTGAGCGCGATCGAGCGGTACAGCGGATTGCGAGCTCCGAAGCTCCCCGAAACGACCTCCGGACGCCGTTCGGCACTGGCAAAGTGGATCGCCGATTCACGCAATCCGCTCACCGCGCGAGTGATGGCGAACCGGATCTGGCAGCACCACTTCGGTCGAGGCTTGGCCGGGAACGCCAACAACTTCGGGAAGATGGGCTCGAGGCCGACGCACCCGGCGTTGCTCGACTGGCTGGCGAGCCGCTTTGTCGAGGAGGGTTGGAGCATCAAGGCCCTCCACCGGCTCATCATGGCCTCGGACGCCTACCAACGTGCCAGTGATGTCCCCGAAGGGGCGGCCGGCCGCGATCCGGGAAACAGCCTGCTCTCGCATTTCACGCCCCGTCGCGTCGAGGCCGAAGTCCTGCGCGACAGCCTGCTGGCGGTCGCGGGCGAGCTGAGCCACTCGATGGGCGGACCGGGCACAAACCCCCAGATCAGTCGCGACGCCGCCGAGCAGCCCAGATTCACGCAGGGAGGACTGAGGCCGCCCTACTACGAAGAAGGCCGCAGAAAGGACCGAAACCGGCGCTCGGTCTACAGCTTCCAGCAGCGCAGCCTGATCGATCCGATGATCGAGGTTCTCAACGGGGCGTCGGTCGACTTATCCTGTGAGCGGCGGGACGCGACGACGGTCCCCACGCAGGCGTTTGCCTTGTTCAACGGGGAGTTGAGCTATGACTTGGCGCTGGCTTTCGCGAAGCGGCTCCAAAACGAGACGGACCGGGTTGTCGATCGGGCGTTCGAGCTTGCCTACGGCCGCTCGCCGAGCGAAGAGGAGCGCGCGCTCGCCGAGCGACACGTCAAGGAGATGACCGCCTACCATCACGAGCACGCGCCTGCGCCGCGCAGGCAGCGCGAGGCGTTGGTACGGGCGCTGCCGAGCCAGCTATCGGGGGCGACGTTTCACTTCACCGAAGACCTGCCTCCGTGGGAGTACGAGGAGAACCTGCACGCGAGCCAGGTGGGACCCGAGACGCGGGCGCTGGCGGATTTGGCGCTGGTGCTGTTCAACTCGAACGAGTTTGCCTATGTCTACTGAGTCAACACTCCATCGGACACGGCGCGAGGTCCTGTATCGCTCCGGGCTGGGGCTCGGCTCGATCGCGTTGTCGGCCTTGCTGGGCAAAGCAGGACCGCTTTCCCCACGAAAGCCCCACCACAGGGCCAAAGCCAAGAGCTGCATCTTCCTGCTGATGGAGGGCGGCCCTTCCCACATCGACACGTTCGATCCGAAACCGAAGCTGAACGCGCTGCACATGACGGAGTTCGCCAAGGAACGGACGAAGTTTGCCGCGGCGATGAATACGGGCAAGCGCCATTACGTCAAGAGTCCGTTCGAGTTCCAGCGCGTAGGCGAGCTCGGCATCGACGTCAACACGCGCTTCCCGCATTTCGCGAACGTCGTTGACGACATCTGCTTCTATCGCGGCCTGCAGGCCGAAAGCGTCAACCATCCCACGGCGCTTTATCACCTCAACACGGGGAACCGCTTCGGCGGAGATCCAGCAGTAGGTTCGTGGGTGTCCTACGGGCTGGGGACCGAGAACGAGAACCTGCCGGCTTTCGTGGTCTTGCCCGACGTTGCCTACCCGCAGGGCGGTGCCGCGAACTGGTCCAACGGCTTTCTGCCTGCGCACTACCAAGGAACGGCGCTACGGGCAGAGGGGGCTCCGGTGTTGGATATGAATCCCCCGGCTGGCGTCACTGCCGAGCAGCAGCGCAAGAACCTCGACCTGCTGGGCAGTTTGAACGCAATTCACAAACAGCGCCACCCGGACCACGACGAGCTGGACGCGCGCATCCAGAGCTACGAACTGGCGTTTCGGATGCAGACCGAGATGCCCGGCGTCGTCGACCTCTCCAAGGAGCCCGTTTCGACGCTCGAGCTCTATGGCGTGGGCGACCCCAACCCCGAGGTCGACGCGATCGCGAAGCGCTGCCTGCTGGCGCGACGAATGGTTGAGGCTGGCGTCCGTTTCGTGCAGGTGATCGTTGGCGGTTGGGATTCCCACGACTACATCGAGAACGCCCATGGAACCCGCATCACGGCAATAGACAAGCCGATGGCCGGCCTGATGAAAGATCTCAAACGCACGGGCCTGCTTGAAGAGACCCTGGTGGTTTGGGCGGGGGAATTCGGTCGCTCGCCCGACAACGGCCTGCGAGGGGGAGGCAAGGCTTGGGGCCGCGATCACAACGCCAAGGCTATGCCGCTGTGGCTCGCGGGCGGCGACGCGCCTCGCGGACGGATTGTCGGCGCCACCGACGAGGTGGGCGACTCGGCCGTTGAGGTAGTCCACCCGATCAAGGATTTCCACGTTACATTGCTGCACCTGCTGGGACTCGATGACGCGAGGCTGACGCACTTCGCTCTAGGCCGCGACAAGCAACTGAGCCAAACCGGAGGCGAGCTAGTCCGCGAGTTGGTCGCGTAACCCTCCACTGGAACGGCTCCGGTCGGCGAGGCAATCCAAACTCAGGCAGGGACCTGTGGCATCTGCCAGACAATCCTGCTGGCGCTGTAATTGGTGGTGCGCTGCCAAAGACGAACAGCGTAAAGCAGCACCGAAGGGCCCTGCCGCGTTCTGAAGTAGCGGCCGCGATTGCCACAATGCAGGGAACAGACGCCCTACCGTGCCACTGTGCTTGCATTCGAGTTTCTGGTACTCATGGCACGCTCAGGCGAGGTCCGTCTCGCTAGATGGCGAGAGATTGACATGAAGACCGCCGCTTGGACGATTCCGGCCGAGCGGATGAAGATGAAGCGAGAGCACCGCGTGCCGTTATCGGCCCGGGCGCTGGCCGTCCTGGGAGAGGCCCATACGCTCCGGGACGGCGCGGGTCTGGTCTTCCCGGCAGTGAGAGGCCGGCCACTTACCGATTCGACGATCAGCAAGCTCGTTCGCGAGAAAGGTATCAAGACCGTTCCGCACGGATTCCGGTCAAGCTTTAGGATCTGGTGCGCCGAGTGCTCGGATGTGCCGCGAGAGGTCTGCGAGCTGGCTCGCGCGCACGTCAACTTAGATCGCGTTGACGCAGTTCATGTGCGAACCGATCTCTTCGAGAGGCGTAGGAGACTCATGGAGCAGTGGTCTGAGCACCGCGCGCGGCAGACGTCGCGTGTGACGGTTGGCAGATCCTCCCGCAACGTCCGGAAGCTGTGCAGCGCCGTGCGGTCCGCGGCAGGATCGGCCCGCTCACTTCAGTGTGATCACCACGACACGGAGCTTCGCCACGCTCTGCGGCGCGCTACACTGGCGACCAGTCGAACGGGGTTGTCTCAGAATGTGTCGGGTATGCTGCGCGGGTTGCTCGCTCTTGCGCCCGCGCCGCGCTTGTGCGCTGGTTGTAACCGCTCTGCTCGTCGTCGCAGTGGTTCACGCGGACCCATTCTCGGTTCGTGTGACATTTGGCTATGGCGACGCCCCTCCCGACCGCTGGGTGGGCTCGATCGGTGCTGACGCCGCCAGAATCGACGTACTCGGCGGCTGGCTCTTCGCCGGCCAGGACCGTATCGAGCTGGATTCGTTCGAGCTTGTCACCAAGCATCCCACACGGCCGGAACCCATTCGAAAAGGGCTGATTGTGCGTGGCTCGGCGGATCCGGGCGCGCGTCTCGAGGTCTCGACCGATCACGGCGATTTTTCGTTCCGCCTGGACGAGCTCCCGGCTGGGGGCGAGCTTGTGTTCCTTGACGGCTTGGTTCGTGTTTCCGGGCTGGTCACTGCCGAGAAGCTCACAGACGACTCCCGCTTCGACGACTATCCGTCGGTAGCCGTCGCCGCGAACGGCGATTCTTGGCTGGTCTGGCAGTCCTACAGCGGCGGGCGAGACGAGATTCGCCTGCGCAAGTTCGACGGGTCCTGGCGCACCTTCAGTCCCGTCCCGGGAGTGACAGGCGACGTTTGGCGCCCGCAGGTCGCGGTTCCCGCAGACGGGCGCCCGTGGGTCGTATGGTCTCAGCAGAGGGACGGCAACTTCGACTTGTACGCCCGCGAGATGGACGAAGCGAGGAGCCGCTGGGGTGACCTGGTCCGGTTGAGCTCGCAACCGAACCCGGACATCGAGCACCACGTCGTCGGGGACTCGCGCGGCTGGCTGTGGGTGGTGTGGCAAGGGTTCCGCGACGGCGATTCGGACATTTTCTTGCGATTCCATGACGGCTCAAGCTGGTCACGAGAGATTCAGGTCAGCGAGCACCCGGCGAACGATTGGGAGCCCCGGATTGCGGTCGACCGGCAGGGATTGGCCGCCGTGGTGTGGGATAGCTACCGCAATGGCAACTACGATGTTTTCCTCAGACGGTTCGCCGGCGGGGAGCTCGGTCCGCTCGTGGCCGTCGCGGCCACAGAGAAGTTCGAGGCCCACGCCTCCGTCGCGGTCGATCTGGACGGACGAGTCTGGGTGGCTTGGGACGAGGGCGCGGCGAACTGGGGGAAGGATTCCGGGCCAACGACCGATCCGCGCTGGATCGGGCGAGGACGGGAACTGTGGTCCACATGGATCAACCAGCCCTCGTCTCCGGGGGCGCGCCTGTATGAGTCTCGCAAGATCAACCTGGCCGTTTTCGATGGCGCCCGCCGGATGGTGCCGCGGTCCGATCTTGCCGACGCGCTTGCTGCCGCCGGAATCCCTGATCATGACTTCCCTCAACTGCATGTCGATCCGGCGAGTGGCCGGATTGCGCTCCTGTTCCATCGCTGGAATCATGTCCGCTGGACGGATAGCCTCGGCTTCCGACCGACGTATTGGGAACACGCTGTCGTCTTTCTTGAAGGGGACCGCTGGTCCGGAGTCCGCACGCTGCCCGAGAGCTGGGGTCGGATCTCGGCGCGAGCTGACGGTGCATTCGGCCCGGACGGGAGTCTGAGGGTCGTCTGGCCGACAGACGGCCGACTCGAGCAGCGTCCCGTTCGAACTGTGCGGGCGAACATTCTGGCGGCGCGTCTGGATCCTGCGGCTGGTCCGGTTTCGCTGGAACTTGTGCTCAGCGATCCGATCGATCCCGCCCCAGTTCCGCCGGTTCACCCCCGCGAGAGCGAGGAAGTCGCCGCGGTCCGCGCGTACCGAACTTCCGTTCGTGGCACGGAGCACCGGATCGTGCGCGGCGACCTCCATCGCCACAGCGAGTTTTCATGGGACTCGAGCGGGGGAATGGTGGACGGGGCCGTGTTTGACTTCTATCGCTACATGCTCGATGCCGCGTCGATGGATTTCGGAGCCGTGACCGATCACAACTCCGGCGGCGACAGCGAGTATTGGTGGTGGCTCATTGAGAAGACCTGCGATCTCTTCAATGTCCGGGCGGCATTCACGACGCTCTACGGATACGAGCGCAGTGTCGCCTACCCGAACGGGCATCGCAACATCTTTCACACCCGACGCGGCGTGCCGGTCGTGTCCTTCCATACCACGGCTGGCTTCGATCGTCCCCGTCCGACGGTCGCGGCCGGCCGCGGCGCGGTGCTTGAGAACGATACGAGACTGCTCTACGAATCGTTGCGACGTTCGGGCGGGATCTCGGTGCCCCACACGACCGGATCCAGCATGGGAACGGACTGGAGAGACAACGACCCCGAAGTAGAGCCGGTGGTTGAGATCTTCCAGGGCGACCGCGTCTCGTACGAACACCCGGGGGCGCCGCGCGCACCCCGGTCCGCCGCCGACAACCCGATCGGGGGCTATCGGGAGGACGGATTCCTCTGGAACGCCTATCGCAAGGGACACCGGCTGGGAACAATTGCCAGCTCCGATCACTGGTCCACGCATATCTCATACGCCATGGTCTACACCGAGGCTCCGACTCGAGCCGCTATTTTCGATGCGATCAAACAGCGTCGGACCTATGGCGCCACCGACAACATCATCTTGGATTACCGGCTGGGCGAGCACTTCATGGGGGAGGCGTTCTCGACCGAATCCATCCCGCCTCTGCAGATCCATGTGCAGGGAACCGGCACCATCGCGCGAGTCGAGGTGATCCGCAACGAACGGGCAGTCTACGCGACTCGTCCCAACCAGCAAGACGTCAGCGTCGTCTACACAGACAACGATCCGCCTCTGGGCCGGGCGTACTACTACGTCCGCGTCGTTCAGGACAACGGGGAGATCGCTTGGGGCAGCCCGATATGGGTTGAGCGGCTGCAGGCGCCCTAGGGAGTCCGCTATCCCGCCGAGATTGCGCGACGCCGGGGTTTCGAAACGATTCCCAGCCAGCAGCGAGACATGGTGGTGGGGCCTGTGCCAGTGTCCCGTACCTCAAATGATGGCAATTAACTCTCGCTCTGCTGCAAGGCTTGCCTCGCCCGTTGGATCTTGGCGAGAATCTCCGCTCCGCTGGCCTTCCAGCGGTATGGCTTCGCAGCCCGGTTACGCTCCTCCAAGTACGCCACGATCGAGTCCTTGAGCTCCTTGACGCTGGCGAAACTGCCTTCTCGCACGCAGTCCTGGGTCAGGTCGGCGAAGAAGCGCTCCACCCGGTTCATCCAGGAGCTGGAGGTCGGCGTGAAGTGCATGTGGAAGCGCTTGTGCTTGTGGAGCCAAGCCTTGACGTTGGCATGCTTGTGCGTGGCGTAGTTGTCCCCAAGCACATGGACCTGCAAACCCCGCGGCACCTCGCGCTGCAGCTGCTTCAGGAAGCGCAGCCATTCCGCGTGGGTGTGCTTGTGCTCGGTGCGGTAGATCAGCTAGCTTGACGGCAATCGTCGAGTAGCGGACATGGTGGCTATGAGCTCCGCTTGCATCTCCGGTTCGCCATCTTCGAGCAACATCGAGATGACTTCCCTGAGGTTCTGGCCGAGGGCGGCCAGATCTTCACCTTGGCTGTGCGCACCCGGGAATCCGGGAAAATATCCGACGTAGTACCCCGTGTCGGCACACCGCTCGATGACTGCCCCATAGCTGTGCACGAACGGGAATCGCTCCTCTTGCCGGTGGGTATGGCTTTAATAAAGTGGCGCGCTCGGGAGGATTCGAACCCCCGGCCTTCTGGTCCGTAGCCAGACGCTCTATCCAGCTGAGCTACGAGCGCGTACTTGGATTTTCTTTATAGCACATAGGGTGTTTGAACAGGATCCGTTCCGATTCCGGAATGGCAGCACTGCGCATGGTCTGCCGCGCCTCATCGCCGGAGTGGCAGGACGCTATCGGTGCCGAGTGCGATCCTAATCAATGACCAACCAGTCGGTCGAGTCGGCATTATGAGCGCGAAGGTCACCGCCCGCGAAGCAAGGACCCGATTCGGCATGCTTCTCCAGCGCGTGGTGAACGGGGAGGAGATTGTCGTTACTAGGCACGGCCAGCCAGTCGCACGCATCATTCCTGCAGGGGGTCGTGACCTGAGGGATGTGCGCCAAGCGGTAGACTCACTTCGAGCCCTCCGAAGCGCGATCGCCGAGCGTTGGGGTTCCGGGCATGTGCTTGATGACGGAGAGGTGAAGTCCATGATCGAGGAAGGGCGCCGGTAGCCTCGGGGGTTCGTTCTCAACGCATTGATAGCATTCGCTTGGATCTACCCCGGTCAGGAAGCTCCCGCAGCGGAGACTCTGCTTGAGCTTCTCAAGTCGGGCCGACTGTCGAGCGCGGCGCCCACATGCGAGTGGCGCTGGCCGGATAGCGGCGGGAACATCGCAGGCATGCATGGCTGAGGGCCGCCAGGGAAGGAGGGGTTCGAAGACCAGTCGCCGGGGATGATCTCCTGCCTCAAGAACAGCCACGATGATTCAACCCGTGAACGGTGTGGCGAGGTGCATCGACAACTCGCGACAAGCGCTGCCGGGACTCGGATCTCGTCACCAGCGTGCACTCTCGCCAAACTGCAGATTGGTTGGGAGCGCCGAGACCGCCAACCGGTTTTGCACGGCGTCCGTGGTTGCGCGACACTATTTGGGTTATGCGTGAAGCAGTCATTGTCGACTCCCTCAGAACCCCTCTTGCCAAGTCGTTCCGCGGCTCCCTGAACCTGACGCGCCCGGACGACCAAGTCGCCCATTGCATCCGAGCCCTGCTGGAGAAATACCCGCAGATCGATCCGCACGAGATCGGCGACGTCATTCTGGGCTGCGGCCAGCCCCACGGCGCGTCCGGCCACAATATCGCCCGCATCTCGGCCCTGTTGGCTGGCCTGCCCAGCTCAGTGGGCGGCACCACCGTCAACCGCTTCTGTTCCTCCGGCCTGCAGTCGATCGCCATGGCCGCACACCAGATCATGGCCGAGGCCGAGGCCGTGATGTTGGCTGGCGGAGTCGAGTCCATCACGATGATGGTGCCTGACAAGTCGCCCCATCCGACGCTCAAGGAAACCACGCCCGGCGTCTACATGGTCATGGGCGTCACGGCCGAGGTCGTGGCGAGGCGCTACGGCGTGAGCCGCGAGGCCCAAGACGAATACGCCCTGCAGAGCCAGCAGCGCACCGCGGCCGCTCAGCGGGACGGTTTCATCAATGAGGAATTGGCTCCGATGCCGGTCACCCGAGGGATCGTCGACAAGAAGACCAAGCAGGTCGTCGACAAGCAGGATCACGTGCTCAGCGGCGACGAGTGCAACCGGCCCGACACGACCATCGATGGCCTGGCCGGCCTTCCGCCGTATTTCGACCCACACTCGGGCCAGGGTTCGGTGACCGCCGGCAACTCTTCGCAGCTTTCGGACGGGGCATCGGTGACGCTGGTGATGTCCAAGGAGCGCGCCGACCAGCTCGGCATCAACTACAAGCTGATCTTCCGCGGCTTCACGACGTCGGGCTGCGAGCCCGATGAAATGGGCATCGGACCGGTCTTCGCCGTGCCGAAGCTGCTCAAGAACCAAGGCAAGGGCATCGACGACATCGACGTGTGGGAACTCAACGAGGCCTTCGCCGTGCAGGTGGTCTACTGCCGTGACCGGCTGGGCATTCCGAACGAGCGGCTCAACGTCAACGGCGGCTCCATAGCGGTGGGGCATCCCTTCGGGATGACCGGCTCGCGCTTGGTGGGCACGATCGCGAACGAGATGAAGCGGCGCAAGGCACCGCTAGGTGTCGTGACGATGTGCGTCGGCGGCGGGCAGGGCGCGGCCGGGCTCTTCGAAGGAGCTTGGTAGGCGCACGGCAAGTAGTTCGGCTGCGGCGCATCATGCGTGCGCCGCAGCCGGCTGCCGTGCGCGGCCTGTCGCCAGCGGTTAGAGCTTGGAGCAGGCTGCGGCCGCGCCTGCCGGATCGATAGCCGCGCCGCCAGATTCGACGTGGGCGATCTTACCTTCCTTGTTGATGACAAAGGTCGTCCGGTTGGACATGTTCCGCTCGTTCAGAACGCCGAACTTCTTCGACACGGCACCGCCCTCGTCGCTCAGAATCGCAAACTCCAAGCTTAGCGATTCGGCGAATTTCTTGTTGGTGTCGAGCGGGTCGGTGCTGACGCCGAAGACGACCGCACCGGAGTCGGTGAAGGTTTGGATATCAGCCTGATACCCATTCATCTCGCGCGTTCAACCACCGGTGAACGCTTTGGGGAAGAACGCCAGCACGACGTTCTTCTTGCCCTTGAAAGAGGACAGTGTCGCATTAGAACCGTCCGTTCCAGGCAGGGTGAAGTCCGGCGCTGCGTCGCCGACGGCCAGAGCCGCGACCGCCCGCCCGGAGACGGCCACGGCTGCTCCGCTGAGGAGAACCGCGCGTCTTGAGAGTACGCTCATTGTGTTGCCTTCCTTGTATGAGTCCGCGGCCAGCCGCGTACGCTGAAGATTCTACCAAATGGCAAACTGAGCTGCTTGGCAGAATCGGTTCGGCTGCTTGGCAGAATCGGTTCCGGCTTAAGGGCTTGGCGGGCGTGGGCCGGATCCTGCCGCTGAGCGCCTGCCCGTCACGAAAATCGGATGTGGGGCCAGCGAGCGATGCCCGCCGCCATTGACCGCCGCCGCGGTCTCGGCTTACAATGGTCCTAGTGATCGCCTAGGGGGGCGTCGGTTCGTTTCGTGGTTTCCCCCTGCTCCCTCCTTATCCGAGCGGCTGCGCACGGGATGAATTGTTACCCGCGTAGTCTCCGTTTGGCCTGAGTCCGATGTTCGACAGCCTCTCAGAAAAGCTGCAGCGGGCCTTCAAGAATCTCCGCGGTCAGGGCAAGCTGTCCGAGGAGAACATCCAGGAGGGCCTGGCGCAGATCCGGCTGGCGTTGCTGGAGGCGGACGTCAACTTCAAGGTCGTCAAGCAATTCGTCTCCAGCGTCAAGGAGAAGGCGCTGGGCCAAGAGGTGCTTACCGCCCTGGCTCCCAGCGAGCAATTGCTCAAGATCGTCCGCGACGAGCTGACAGAAATCCTCGGTAACGACCGCGAGAGGGTCCGCTACGCCAAGACGCCGCCGTCCGTGTACCTCATGGTGGGCTTGCAAGGCTCAGGCAAGACCACCTCGACCGGCAAGCTGGCGCTGTGGCTGTCGAAGCAGGGGCAAAACCCGCTGCTGGTGTCGGTGGATGTCCACCGGCCGGCCGCACGCGAGCAGCTGGCCATCGTCGCCGGCCAGATCAACCAGCCCATCTACCGCGGTGCTGAGGGCGAAACCAGTCCTCTGCAGCTCGCCCTCGGAGCGAGGCGCGAGGCCGCCCAGACCGGCCGCGACATCGTGCTGGTCGACACCGCCGGACGGTTGCACCTCGACGACCAGCTGATGGCGGAGCTAGAGCAGCTCAAAGAGAAGCTCGCGCCGCCGGAGATTCTCTTCGTCGCCGACGCCATGACTGGCCAAGACGCGGTCAAGTCGGCCGCGGAGTTTCATGACCGCCTGGCCGTGACCGGCGTAGTGCTGACCAAGATGGACGGCGACGCCCGCGGCGGTGCCGCGCTGTCGATCCGACAGGTGACCGGCTGCCCGATCAAGTTCTTGGGCACCGGCGAGAAGCCCAGCGCTTTCGAGGTGTTCCATCCGGAGCGCATCGTTTCGCGCCTGCTAGGCCTTGGCGACATGCTCACGCTGATCGAGAAGGTCGAAGAGGAGATCGACCAGAAGGAAGCGGTCGAGATGCAGGAGCGGATGCTGGCGGACGGCTTCACGCTGGAGGATTTCCGCAGCCAGCTCCGCCAGGTGCGCAAGCTGGGCTCGCTTCAGTCGATCATCGACATGCTCCCGAATGCCGGCCCGTTCCAGCAACTCCAGCAGGCTGAGATCGACCCCAAGGAAATGGCGCGCACCGAGGCCATCATCAACTCGATGACGGCCAAGGAACGGACCAACGCGGATATCTTGAACGGCAGCCGCAGGCGCCGGGTGGCTGCGGGCAGCGGCACCACGGTGCAACAGGTTAACCAGCTGCTAAAGCAGTACCGCCAGGCCCGGGACATGATGAAGGGGATGGCTGCCGGGGCTCCCGGCACGCGCAGGCGAAGGAAAGGCAAGAGGGGCAAGCGCAAGCGAGGGTCCCGGCCGCTCGGGATGGGACCGGGGCAGATGGGTCCCGGGGGCATGGATCTCGGCAAATTGCTGGGCCGCTAGTAGCGCCCGGCCGGCGCTTCGGAGGAAACACATGGTTGCAATACGCCTGTCTAGGACAGGAGCCAAGAAAAAGCCCAGCTACCGCGTGGTGGTGATGGACAAGCGTCGCGCCCGCGACAGCCGGAACATCGAGATCGTCGGGCATTACAACCCGCGTCCCGACCCGATCGAGCTGGTACTCCAGCGCGACCGCATCGACTACTGGCTTAGCGTCGGTGCCCAAGCTTCGTCGACCGTGCAGCGCCTCGTCAGGTACTTCGACGAGAAGGTCGTACCGCTCGCGCCGGCCGAGGACGAGATCGCGCCCGAGCCCGCCGAAGCCGTGCCAGCGGAAGCACCAGCACCCGAAGCCGAAGCCGACATGCCGGCCCAGCCCGGAGCTCCGGTGGAAGCGGATGCCGCGGACGAGTCCGATGAAGCGTTGGACGAGGAAATCGAAGCGGCGCTTGCGGAGGAGGAGTCGGCGGGCCAGCCCGCCTCCAGCCCCGAGCCGGTGGAAGAGCCGGAACCTGCCGAGGACGTGAGCGCGGAGGCCGCTCCCGCCGCCGAGGCCGCTCCCGCGGAGGCCGAGACAGAAGAGGTGGTGACGGACGACACGGAGACAGCGGAGGCCGAGCCGGAAGAGGTGGGAGCGCAGGAGGCGGAGCCCGCCAGTGCTGCCGAGCCCGCCGAGGACGCGAAGTCCGACGAGGAATCGGCATCTGACTAGCAGCAGGATTGCGGGGAGCGCGGTTCGCCGGCGAGCCGCACGGAGGGACGAGCCATGACAAAGGAGACGGAATCCGTTGTTGAATTGGTCGAAGTGATCGCCAAGTCGCTCGTCGACAGTCCGGACGAGGTCGAAGTGGATGCGGTCGACGGAACGCAGAGCTGCGTTATCGAACTGTCGGTCGATCCGTCCGATCTGGGCAAGGTCATCGGCAAGAAGGGGCGCACGGCGAAGTCCGTTCGGACGCTCCTGGGCGCGGTGAGCATGAAGTACAACCATCGCTACACCTTGGAGATCCTCGAAGACGACTGAGGCCGGACAGCGCTGGGATCGATTCATGTATGAAGGAGGAAGACGACTATCTGGCGGTGGCGAGAATCGCCCGGCCGCGCGGAAACAAGGGTGAGGTTGCAGCCGAGAATCTGGTCGGTGGCCTGGACTGCTTTCCAGAGGGCCGCGAGCTGGATGTGGTCTTGGCGGATCGCACGCAGCAGGTCTTGCGAGTCGAACGCGCTTGGGAGCACAACGGGAGGCTGATCCTCAAGTTCGAAGGCATCGATACGATCAGCGATGCAGAGAGGCTGCGGCTCGCAGAAGTGCGTATGGCCAAAGCCGATCTGCCTGCGCTGCCCGAGGGTGACTACTACTTCGACGACTTGGTGGGGTGCAGTCTGGTGGACGAAGCCACGGGCCGCGTGCTGGGTTCGGTCGCGGACGTCTACGAGCCGCCCGGCGGCAGCTTGCTTTTTTCGGTCATCGACGAGGATCGCAAGGAGATGCTCGTGCCCTTCGTGGCCGAGATCTGCCGGGACGTTGACATCGCGGCGAAACGCATCGTGGCGCGGCTGCCTGAGGGGATGGACGAGTTGAAGGCTTGAAGTGCGGTTTCACATTGTCACCATATTTCCGGACTTCTTCCGGGGCCCCTTCTCGTGCGGCGTGGTAGGCCGCGCCAAGGATGCCGGGCTGGTGGAGATCCAACTCTACGATCTCCGGGAATGGACATCGGATGTGCACCGCACCGTGGACGACAGGCCGTTCGGGGGAGATGAAGGCATGGTCATGAAAATCGAACCGATCGATGCCGCGCTGGCTGACATCTCGTCGCAGTGCCCGGGCGGTGCCGCGTGGAAGGTCCTGCTCTCGGCGCAGGGAACGATCTTCGACCAGTCGGCCGCGCAGCGGCTGGCTGGCATCGACGACGTGGTGCTTGTGTGCGGCCGCTACGAGGGCGTGGACGAGCGCGTGGCTGAGCATCTGGTCGACGAGGAGCTGTCCGTCGGCAGCTACGTGCTCAGCGGCGGAGAGTGGGGTGCAGGCGTGATTGTTGACTCGGTGGCGCGGCTACGTCCCGGAGTCGTCGGCAACGCGGATTCGACCCGCCGGGAATCGTTCGGCCCGCTGGAAAGCGGAGGCGTCGGGATGCTTGACTGTCCGCAGTACACGCGTCCGGCCAGCTATTCGTCGCCCAGGTCGGCGGGACAGTCTTGGGACGTGCCGGAGGTACTGCTCAGCGGCCACCACGGCGAAGTAGCCCGGTGGCGCCGGGAGGCGGCGATAACGAAGACACGGGCCAATCGTCCCGACTTGTTACGCTCGCTAGAGGTGGCAGACGGAGAAACGCAGGATCCGGGCGCGCTGGATCGTAAGGACAAGTCTCGCTGAGGCGGAGAGCCACTACGCGAGACCGGAGAATGGAACATGCAGAACGCGATCATCGAGAAAATCGAAAAGGCTCACCGCAAGGAGTCGCTTCCGGCGCTGGAGCCGGGTGACCAGATCAAGGTTCACGTCAAGATCAAGGAAGGCGAGAAGGAGCGGATCCAGATTTTCGAGGGAATCCTGCTGGCTCGCAACAACCCCGGGATCCGCGAGACCATCACCGTGCGGAAGGTGAGTTTCGGCCAGGGCGTCGAGCGCATCTTCCCGTTGCACGCACCCGTCGTCGAGAAGATCGAGATCGTCAAGCGGCACAGAGTGCGCCGGGCGAAGCTCTATTACTTGCGCAAGCTCAAAGGCAAGGCGGCGCGCCTCAAGGAACGCTCGAGACGGTAGCGCTCACGTTTGGCGGCCCAAGGGCTTGGGAGGATGTCAAGTTCCTCAACAATCTCCACCTGAGGGGGGAATCAAGCCTCCTATGATGGCCGCGGCGCGAATCGCACTGGGTCGAACGGCCGGCCGACTGCCCGCAGGCTCGCTCGGAGCGAATCCGCCGCGCGAACGACCCCCAGTGGGAATGCCGCGAGATTGCTCCGCCGTAGCTGATCGACGGGGCGGAGTAGCAAGGTTGAGGGCAGAACGGCTGCTTGGGCATGCCCCGGGCTAAGGTGAGAGCACAATCCGCTGCGTCGGAACTCGGCGATTCGCGGGCGCGAGCCACCGGACTGCCCTCCATGCACGTAGGGCCGATAGCCGCCCTAGGCGCTGAGCCATCTGCTTCGCGTACTGGCTCACTGGGCTGAGCGCATCACTTCAGCAATACGAGTGAGATCGCCGCCCCGTCTTGGCCGACGACGAACATGAAGTCTTTGAACTGGGGCTTCTGAAGTTTCTTGAACGGCCCGCTGAACGCGAAGGGCTCTTCGGGAATCCGCATGAAGTTCCTGTCGAATTCGTTATTGGAGTTGAGATCGTGGTAGGCGAAAGCGGCGTATTCGCCGGGTTCAACTTCGATCTCCGTCACCAGCGGACCGTCGTCCTTGCGTTCGGAGAGGTCGACGGACTTTGCCCCGGCGAACTTGGCAGGGTCAGGGGCCATCCAGTTGGCGTCATCGTAGATCACGACATGCATCCTGCCTCTGTTCTCCTCGAGGTTTTCAACGGTGACGGTGAGACTCGCGGCGAATGCGGTGGTGCCAAGGACGGAAAGGCACACGGCGGCGAGTCTGGGGAATCTCCGGCCCAGGTGAGATGTACGCTGCTTCATCAAGCTTGCTTTCCTTATGTTGGCGGCCAGTGTATCACGCGGGGATGTTCGAACCAGCCAAAGGGGCGAGCGGTCCGGGCGATCGAGATCAGCGTTTGGCGGCGTTGGATGGTCGTGAGGACAGCGACGACAGCGGCTCTGAGTGAGATCAGAGCTGCCCGGCAGGCGTCCTGCATGGCTCTCTGGGGGCGAGTTGGCACGAATCTGCACAACCTCGCCCTGACGAGGAGAAACGCGATCGCGGAGAAAGCGGCGGGAGCGTTCAGGCTGCCAACGCCACCAGCGCCCGGAACGTCAGCCTGCGTTGGCAACGTCCGCCATGATCAGGCCCGAAATTGGCGCGGAATAGATTAGGTCAGTTCCGCAACGCGTGCCGGTGCGGCAGCCTGTGCTATAGGCTGCGCAGGTGAAAGCCGCCGTCCACGTCGATGACTTGGCCGGCGGAGTAGTCGAGATTGCCGTCCGCGACGGCGCGCACAGCTAGCGCGACGTCTTCCGGCCGACCCAGCCGACCCTGCGGCAGCAGGCCCTCCTCCGCCAGCCGTTTGTACTTTTCGAGCACCGGCGCGACCATGTCGGTCTCAATGATGCCCGGCCGCACCTCGAACACGCCAATGCCTTCCGGGGCCAACCTGCTGGCATAGAGCTGCGCAGCCATGCTGAGCCCTGCCTTCGACACGCAGTACTCGCCACGGTTTGTCGACGCAGTGTAGGACGAGATCGACGTCACGAAAACGATCCGTCCGGAACCGCGCTCCCGCATGAGCCTGGCCGCGTCCCGGGTCAGGAAGTACGGTCCTTGCAAGTTCGTGCCCAGCACTTCTTCAAAGCTCTCTTCGCTTGCTTCCAACAGATCGTTGCGCACGCGGGGCGCGATGCCGGCGTTGTTGACCAGCAAATCCAGGCGGCCGTACTCGCTCCGGACGAATTCCATCAGCGCCGCTCGGTCGGCTCGCGATGCGACGTCCATCTGGAAGATCTCGGCGCCACAGCTGTCGCGCAGGCTCTCGGCTGCCGCAAGATTGCCCCGGTAGGTGCCGATGACCCTGTGGGTGCGGGCGAGCTCGCTGGCAACCGCCCGCCCGATGCCCCGGCTCGCGCCGGTGACCAACGCAACGCTGCCGGGCACTACCAACTAATTCCTTTCGCGTAAGGTGCGCGGACGATTCGGGACATCAGGCAAGCAACGGCTTGACGACTTCGCCATGCACGTCGGTGAGGCGGAAATGCCGCCCTTGAAACTTGAAGGTCAGCTTCTTGTGGTCCACTCCCATCAGGTGCAGCATCGTGGCGTGCAGGTCGTGCACGCTGACCGGGTTTTCGGCCACGTTGTACGAGAAGTCGTCGGTCGAGCCGTAGCTGACCCCTCCCCGGATTCCGCCGCCCGCAAGCCAGATCGAGAAACATCTCGGGTGGTGGTCCCGGCCGTAAACCTCTGCGGAGAGCTCGCCCTGGCAGTACACGGTCCGGCCGAATTCGCCGCCCCAGACGACCAGCGTCTCGTCGAGCAGGCCACGCTGCTCGAGATCCTTCACCAAGGCAGCGGAAGCTTGGTCCGTTTGGACGCACTTCTCCTCCAAGCGCCTAGGCAGTGCGTTGTGGTGGTCCCAGCCGCGGTGGAACAGCTGCACGCAGCGCACCCCGCGCTCGACCAGCCGGCGGGCCAGCAGGCAGTTGCTGGCATACGTGCCCGGCTTGCGAGAGTCCTCCCCGTACATCTGCATCACGCTCTCCGGCTCGCCCGACAGATCCGTCAATTCCGGAACCGAGGCCTGCATGCGGTAGGCCATTTCGTACTGCGCGATGCGGTTCTCAATCTCCGGATCGCCGAGCTTCTCGAAGCGAACTCGGTTCAGCGCGCCCAGGTCGTCCAGATAGGAGCGCCGGTCTTCGCGGGAAAATCCGTCCGGGTCATTGAGGTACAGGACCGGCTCCCGACCGGCGCGGAACTTCACGGCTTGGTAGCGGGTGGGCAGGAAGCCGCTGCCCCACAGGCGCGAATACAGGGGCTGGCCGCCGCTGCCCTGCGAGACCATCACCACGTACGCCGGAAGGCTGCTGGTCTCGCTCCCGAGACCGTAGGAGAGCCAAGATCCCAGACTGGGCCTGCCGGCCAGTTGGTGGCCTGTCTGCAGGTATGTGATCGCCGGGTCATGGTTGATCTGCTCGGTGGTCATCGAGCGGATCACCGCGATCTTGTCGGCGATCGAGGAGATGTGAGGCAGCAACTCGCTGAACCGGTGGCCCGAAGCGCCGTGGCGGGCGAACCGGAACTTGGACGCCGCCACCGGAAAGCTCGTCTGCGCCGCCGTCATCCCGGTCAGCCGCTGCCCGCCGCGAACCGAGTCGGGCAACTCGGAGCCTTGCAAGCGAGCCAGCCGCGGCTTGGGGTCGAACAGATCCATCTGCGAGGGGCCGCCGGATTGGAACAGGTAGATCACCCGCTTGGCTCGCGGCGCAAAGTGCGGCAGCCCGGCCAGGCCCTCGTGGGCGGGAGCGGCATTGAGGTCGGTCGCCAGCAGGTGGGACAGGGCCGCTACGCCCAAGCCGCCGGCGGAGGTCGAGAAGAGCTGGCGGCGCGTCAGGGCTAGATTCGCATCGAATGGCATGGTCTACTCCCTCGTAATCGTCTCGTCCAGGTTTAGCAGCATGCTGGCCACGGCGGTGAAGGCCGCCAGTTCCGGAGGGTCGATCAACTCGTCGCGCCGGTGCTCCCCGCTTGCCAGGTAGCGCTGGGCGTCTTCCGGGCGCGTCTGGTAGCGATCGCGGTAGCGATTGAGGCTGGAACGGAGGATCTCGGCCTCTTCCTCGCCGGGCTGCCGGGCAGTTGCGAGCACGAAGCCGTAGGCCAGCCGCTCGCTGTCGCGGGAACCGCCTTCATTGAGCATGCGCTCGGCGAAGAGACGGGCTGCCTCGTTGTAAGTGGGGTCGTTCATCAGGTTGAGAGCCTGGATTGGCGTGTTGGTGCGCTCCTGCCGCACCACGCAGGTCTCGCGCGCAGCGGCGTCGAAGGCGAGCATGGCCGGGGGTCCCAAAGTTCTCTTCCAGAAGGTGTACAGGCTCCGGCGGTAGAGCTTGTCCCCGTGGTCATTGGAATATGCGCCCCAGTTGGAAAGCTCCTTCCACAGCCCGCTGGGCTGGTAAGGCTTCACCGACGGGCCGCCCGGATCGCCCGACAGGAGATCGGCGATTGCCAGCGCTTGGTCGCGGATCGACTCGGCCGGCAGCCGCAGGCGCGGTGCCCGCGCCAGCAGCAGGTTGTCTGGATCCCGCTCCAACAGTTCCGGCAGGACGTCCGACGACTGCCGGTAGGTGGCAGTGCTGACGATGGTCCGGATCAGGTTCTTGACATCCCAGCCGCTGTCGACGAAGTCGGCCGCCAGCCAATCCAGCAGTTCAGGGTGCGTCGGCGCCGCGCCCTGCGAGCCGAAGTCCTCGACAGTCGATACGATTCCCCGCCCGAACAGCATCTGCCAGAAACGGTTGGCGGTGACTCGGGCGGTCAGCGGGTTCTGCCGGCTGGTCAGCCACCTCGCCAAGCCGAGCCGGTTGTTGGGCAGGCCGTGCGGCATCGGCGGCAAGGCCGCCGGCAGGCCAGGCTCGACGCGCTCGCGGGGGGCGTCGAAGGCTCCGCGGAACAGGATGTGCGTGGGCCGGGCGTCTTCGCGCTCGTCCATGACCATCACTGTGGGAAGCGTGGCGATGAATGCCTCGCGTTCCAGGCGCAAATCCCTCAGATCCTTCCACGCCGCCGAGATTTCGTCGGGTGCGGCGCGTTCCAGATAGGCCCAGCGCAGCTTGAGACGCTGGGCCGGTGCGCGCTGATCGGTCGCAATGGCCGCGATTTCTGCGGGCGTTTCGCGGACGGCGAGGACTGCCGCCTCCGATCCGTCTAGGGCCCGCGAGTACACGCGGACATCGTCGACATGACCTGCGAATCGGTCCTGCTCGCCGGGACCGTGGCCGACGCGCAAGGTGGCATTCACCCGCGTTGAGTTGAGCGATTCGTCCACTAGCACTGTCAAACCGGCGGGTCGGCCGTTGATGTAGAGCCGCATGCCATCGGTATTGCGGGTGCCGTCGTATACGCCCGCGACGTGGGTCCATTGAGCCAGCGGGGCGGTCTCGACGGATTCGACCCTCATGCGGTCGGAAATGCTGCCGGTGTCGATACGCAACTGGAGCTTGCCGTCGACCAAGAACAGGCCGTAGCCCTTCGGGCCGCTCGTGAGGTACCGGCTGACCACTCCTCCGGTGTTGCGATCCGGGCGGATCCAGGCTGCGAGCGTGAACGGGTCGTAGAAGTCGTAGTCCGCGACGTCGCCCAGGTCGAAATAGCGCCGCCCGTCTAACCGCGCCGCGCCCCCGAACGGACCGTGCGGCCCCGCCGGGGCCGAGTCAAACGTGCGCCGCGCCGCCAGTCGCTCCGAGTAGGCCCATGCGTCCGCGCCGTCCAGATCGGCTGTTGCCAAGGAGGGCTCCACTTCGTCGGCGTGGCGTTCGAGCTGGGACTCGAGCTGCCTGATCCGGCTGTCCATCGCTTCGAGCTGCTCCCGTTGGTCGCGCGTCGGCGCATGCACGATCGGCGGGGTGTTGCCGTATTTGTAATAGCGTCCGCGGTCGGAGACGTTGTTGAAGTAGGCGTAGAACTGGTAGAACTCCCTCTGCGAGATCGGGTCGTACTTGTGGTCGTGGCAGCGTGCGCAGCCCACCGTCAGCCCCAGCCAGACCGTGGCGGTAGTCTCGAGTCTGTCCACGGCGTATTCGACCTGATACTCGTCCGGGTCGGTGCCGTTCTCGGCGTTGCCCCGATGGTTGCGGTTGAAGCCCGTGGCGATGCGCTGCGACAGGGTCGCGTCGGGCAGCAGGTCGCCCGCTAGTTGCTCGACCGTGAATCGGTCGAAGGGCATGTTGTCGTTGAAGGCGTCGATCACCCAATCGCGCCAGCGCCACATATCGCGCGGCCGGTCGTTCTGGTAGCCGTTGGTGTCTGCGTAGCGGGCGGCTTCCAGCCAGCGGAACGCCATGCGCTCGCCGAAGCGAGGCGAGGCCAGCAAGCGTTCCACCGCCGCTTCGTAGGCCTTTGGCGAATCGTCCGCCAAGTATTCCCGCACTTCCTCGGCGGTTGGCGGCAGGCCGGTCAGATCGAGCGTCACCCGCCGCAACAGCTTGGACCGGTCCGCCTCCGGCGAAGGCCGCAGGCCCGCTTCCTGTAGCCGGGCCAGCACGAAGCCGTCGATCGGGCTTCGGCCCCACTCGGCCTCAGCAGGGGCGTTGGCTGCTGGCTTGACCAAGGGTCCGAAGGCCCAATGGCCTGACCACTTGGCGCCCTCTTGGATCCACTGCCTCAAGAGGGCGGTCTGTTGCTCGCTGAGCGGTGCGTGGCCCAGGGCTTGAGGCGGCATCCGCCGGCTGGGATCGGGCGCTTCGAGCCGGGCGATCAGCTCGCTCTGGTCCGGCTTGCCTGGCACGATGGCGAACTTTCCGCTCGGCAGAGCGGAAAACGCGCCCGCCTCGGTGTCTAACCGCAGCGGGGACATGCGCGTGGCGGCATCGGGGCCGTGACAGGCATAGCAGCGGTCAGACAGAATCGGGCGGACATCCCTGCGAAAATCCACCCCATTAGCGGCCGCGGGGAGTATCGCGCCCGCGATCGCAAATGCGACTCCGACGGGTATGCGGTGTCGAGACACGGCACCACAATTGTACCGACCGACGGACCGCAGCGGTCCACGCTATTGCGGGAAGAAGGGCATGAGCGCCCGGATCTGGTCCTCGCTCGGCTGCATGCCGTACTCGGTAATCTCGAAGGCCTCCGCATTGCGGATGGCGCCCGCGTCGGCCCCGTAGCGCGCCCTAGCGGCTTCGCGCCACTCGTCGCGAATGCCGAAACTCCGCTGGGACTTCAGCCATGCCAAGCGAGCAGCTGGATCGCCGGGCACTTCGTCCAGCACGCCTGCGTGCCACGGAAGCCACTCGTAGAACTGCGACACGTGAGCGTCTAGGGCTGAGTATTTCTCCTCCAGCACGTCGTCGATCGAAACGACGATGTCGGGGCGGAACGGCTGTGGCCGCGAGAATCGGTCCGAGAAGTACAGGAACAGCGGATTCTTCTTGATTGCGGGGGTGTCGCTAGCGATATTCGGCACCGTGACCATGTACGAAGCGTCTTGGACCAGGATTCCCGTGTAGCGATGGTCCGGGTGGTAGTCGTTGGGGCGCGGCGCGATCACGATGTCGGCGTCCCATTCGCGGATCTGGCGGATGATCTGCAGGCGGACGTCCAGGCTGGGTACCAACTCCCCGTCGTGGTTGTCCAGCACGATGTACTCGATGCCTAGACGGCGGCCCGACTCCTGGGCCTCGGCCCGCCTCCGGGCGGCCAGCATGCCGCCGCCCTCGGCTTGGTGGCCGGCATCGCCGTTGGTGACGGACACGAAGCGCACCTTGTGGCCAAGTGCGGCGTACTTGGCCGCAATGCCGCCGGCCTTGATGTCGCAGTCGTCTGGGTGGGCGCCGATGGCGATCACGCGGATCGCTTCGGCGATAGCTGGGGTGGCGGTGAGCGTCATGGAGAGTAGGAGGGTCAGGCCGGCGGCGCGCATAGGGTTGTCTCGATGTTTACTGTTGCGCGGAACTGCTACCGAAGGGCCACTCGCGCTGGTGCCTCGCCATCGCCAGGTAGACGATCGCACCGAGCAGGAGCGTGCCGGTCCCGAACAGAACGAACGTGGTGCCGAGCGACAGGAATACATAAATATAGCCCACGATCGACAGGATCGCTGGCACGGGATAGCCCCACATGCTGAACGGCCGCGCGATGTCGGGCCGCCGCGAGCGAATCAGGAAGAGAGCGAAGGTGTGCCCGAGGAACTGGATGAGGATGCGGGCGGCCATCAGGGCCTTGATGACGTTGTCGAGGCTGAAGAAGCTGGCACAGACCGCGCCCGCGCCGATCAGCAACAGCGAACGGTGCGGGAATTCCTTGGTCGGGTGCAGTACGGCGAGCTGCCGGAAGAACACGCCGTCGCGGGCGGCAGCATAGGGCACTCGGGAATACCCCAGCAACAGCGCGAAGATCGACCCAAAGGCGGTGACCACGATCATGCCCGCCAACACTTGCGCGGCCCATGGCCCGTATACGCGCTCCACGAACAGGGCGCCGAGGAACTGAGACTCCATGGCCTCGCGCCACGGCACGACGCCGATGAAGCTGAATGAGATGGCGATATCGATGGCCGCTACGGCCAGGATCGAGTAGAGCACCGCCCGCGGGATGGTCCGTCCCGGATCGCGGATCTCTCCGCCGAGGTAGCAGACCTGGTAGTAGCCGAGAAACAGGTAGAGCACCTCGGCCGAGCCCTCGCCGAGGCTGGCAAGGAATCCGAGGTCGAAGCGAAACGCGTTCTCGGGCAGGTCGAACGCCAGAGCGGGGTCGAAGTGCAGGATTCCCGTGACGATGACCCAGCCCGTGGTCAGCAGCATCACCGACCACAGGCCGAACATCAGCTTGGCGATGTCATCGATGCGGCGGTACAGCGCGACGACCAGCAGGGCGCAGATGCCTGCTGCCAGCAGCTTGCCGTCGAGCTCGGACAGGTCGGGCAGGAACACTCGCAGGTATTGGACAAGGCCGATGTTGCCGCTGGCGATCTCGAGCGGCCCGGCGAAAAGGATCTGCCAGACGAAGAGGAAGGCCAGCATCCGGCCCCACGTGCGCGGGCCGAAGCCCTCCCGCAGGAACACGTAGGTGCCGCCGGCGGCGGGTCTGGCCGCGCCGAGCTCAGCCACGACCATGCCGTCAGCCAGCGCGATGACGGTCCCGACCACCCAAGCGAGATACGCCTGCGGGCCTGCCAGGGTCTTCAGGATCAAGGCGATCGCGATGAACGGCCCGATCCCGACCATGTTGGACATGTTGATCGTGGTCGCATTCAACAATCCCAGCCTGCGGTGCATTTGTGCCATGTCGGAAACGGCTCTTGGCGCCTAGGGCAGGGTAACACTTCGCCCGAGATGGGTCGGGTCTCGATTGCTCGACTCGGTTGGATAGGCCGACGGCACCCTCTTCGTAGTGCAGTTGCTACCCTGAGAGAGATCGGCGCCACCGCATTCATCGGTGCGGACGAGCGTGCCCTGTCGGGATGATGGGGTGGTAGCTCAGTTGGTAGAGCAACGGCCTTTTAAGCCGTGGGTCCCGGGTTCGAGTCCCGGCCGCCTCACCACACCTATCTCGGGTCGCTCAAATGCTAGCGCTTGGTCACAATTGACACAGGCGCAGGTCAGGGTATGGCTGGTGTGCTCTGGCTGCCTGCGTCACGCGAACCACCGTCTGCAGCTGCACATAAGCCCGCCACAAGACCTCGTTGCTCGGCAGGGGACGCCGAATCGAGGGTTGCCAGCCCGCGCTGCGGGCCAGCAGGACCTCCCAGCTCCGGATGTCCGGCGGGAATGGCCGGTTGCGCTCGGTCGCCTGCAGCACCCGCTCGCCTCCCACGACGATGCCGATCACCTAGCGCTTGTCCTCTGGTCGGTACTTCCGCCGCGAGCGTTTCCGGCGCGCCCCGGACGTAGCGGTCCGAGCTGAACACCCGCCACGCCGTGACGGCCTCGAACGCCAAGCGCTTCACCGTCTCCGGCTTCAAGATGCGGCGCCCAATCCGCCCGCTCTCTTGCTCCACCGAGCCCTTGCCCAGTGTCAGCTGTGTCCCAGAGCTAGAACAGATCGTAATGTCTCGGTGTCAATTGTGTACAATCGCCAGCCTTCAATGGGAAGGGCGTCGCAGCTAGCGTAGAATGGGCCAGAGAGCGAGCCTACAGCTGGCATTCGACCAGATGGCCGCCGAGAAGATTCAGCGGATCGTCGAGACCAGCCTTGGCCTATACAAGCGGACTACCGGTGACGACGCCTTCCGCGAGGCGATCAAGGACTTCCTGCTTTGACGACTTTGTCTGGAGGTGTTCCCTGGGCGAGCAATCGCTCGACGCCAAGGAATCGAGAGTTCCAGACCTCAAATTAGGTCCTATCTCGAATCTGATCGAGAGCCGGTAGACGGGCAGGAGGGTAATTGAATGGGCAAGTTGGAACATTGCGTAGTCCTGACTGGCATCGCCGTCCTAGTGGGCGTTTCGGTCGGATGCAGCTTTACGCCTCGTGCCACAGAGGGCGTCATGATGATGGACGTGCCTGCACCGGCGACCGAAGGCCCCCTTACACCCGACGAGGTCAAGCTCGGTACCGCCGAGCGCGTGAAGGCTGCCACTGTAGCGCTTGCAAGCGATCAGCACGTGTTCCGTTTCGATGGCGAGTTGTCCCGCACATTCTCCGCGTGCGAGGGTACGATCTGTGCCGTGAGCGCGACTCCAGATGGACTCGACGGCGCTCTGGCGCGAGCCCGGAGCGATCCTCGGTTTGACTTCGGAACTAGGCATTTCGGCGCGCGCTTGGAAGATTCACTGGACCTCAAGCCCCATGATGAACCCGGCAGGGTCTCCCTCGTGGAGGGTTTCGGCCTCCGAGCCGGCGAAAGGGCCTTCAGTGCGAAGTTCTACGGCGGCTGGCTCGACGACGGTGCTTTCTTCGTCAACCGGGCCACGTTGACGGTCAGAGATGCCCGTGGTCAGCCGATCGGTCTCGGCACCGTATTCGATGCCAGTGCTGTCGGAGTGGCGAACGCTACGGCGCCAGCGACGGTGGAGGGAATGTCGGGCCGTTGGACAGGGATGATGATCGGGGTGGATGTGAGCGACGAGGTGACCCGCGGGCAGTTCCTCCAGGGCAATGCGATTCTGAACATTGACAACTTCGCCAATCCGGTTGTAGACATAGAGTTCAGCAATTTCCGAGACTTGGAGACAGGTGCCCTGCTGGCGACAAGGAGCATTGCAGCTTGGGAAGACATTCCCGTCACCGGTGGCGAATTCGGCGCAAAGCCGGTTGGCAGCAGCGACTACATCCAAGGCCGCTTTGTGGGAGACAACCATGCGGGCGCCTTGGGTGTCTTCGAGCGCGCGGACGTGGTTGGCTCATTCGGCGCGAGTCGGCAGCCCGTCCAGTAGCCTCCGCATCGACCAGGCTCCCGACGCCCGCTCGGAAGGCTTCGCCGCCGGCATCCGGGTCGTAGATCGGAACGGCGAACGCCGAAGCCGCATGCCTAACCAACTCTCCCAGTAGGGCAACGTCGCTCCGAACGGGTTGTCGATGGCCTGCGGTGTGGTTTGCTTCAGGTCCATATGACCCGGATCGTAATGCATGCAATTGCCGAGTCAGTTGGGACGTGCCACTCTGGGGGATCCGAAGAACTGTACCATCATGAGAGCGATCTGAACAAGTTGTGCAACCCGGGTGCCGAGTCCGACTCGATTGACGATTCGCTGGTCATGCACACTGATCGTGCACGCCGGCTCTTGCTGCGGATCCAACGACCAATGCTCGGCGTGAGAGGGCCAAACCATGACCAGTGAACGGGGTTGGACCGCCATGCTACGTCTCGCCGTTGTCGCCGCGGCGGCAGCCGGCCTGCTTGGCGCCGAGAAGCCAAACTTCGTCTTCGTCCTGGCGGACGATTTGGGCTGGCGGGACCTGGGCAGTTATGGGAGCACCTACTACGAGACCCCGCACCTCGACCGCCTTGCCGCCGGGGGCGTGCGCTTTACCGACGCCTACGCGGCCGGCAACTCCTGCTCGCCGACGCGCGCAAGCATCCTTACCGGCAGGTACCCTGCGTCGACCCATCTGACTGACTGGATCCCCGGCAGGACGCCGCCGGGCGCGAAGCTCGCGATTCCGAAGTGGACCAATTACCTGCGACACGAGGAGACAACGCTTGCTGAGGCGCTTTCCGAGGCCGGGTATGTCACTGCCGCGATCGGCAAGTGGCACTTGGGGCAGAAAGGCTGGTGGGCGGAAGATCACGGCTTTCAGGTCAGCGTAGGCGGCAGTCATGCGGGTTCGCACTCGAACATGTTTCCGCCGTACTGGCCGGCCGCCAAGATCGACCGGCTCGGCTGGCGCCCCTTCCCCGACGAACGGCCGGGCGAGTATCTCACGGATCGCATCACGCGCGAAGCCGAAGACTTCCTCGACCGCCACGGGGATCAGCCTTTCTTTCTCTACCTCTCCCACTATGCGGTCCACACGCGGATCGAGGGCAAGCCAGAGCTTGTGGAGAAATACCGCAAGAAGCGGCCGGCCGGTTCGCAGAAGAATCCGGAATACGCGGCCATGGTTGAAGGGCTGGACCAGAGCGTCGGTGCCGTTGTCGCGAAACTCGAACGGATGGGGGTAGCGGAGCGAACTGTCTTCATCTTCTTCTCCGACAACGGCGGCCTGTCCAAGGATGGGCGCATCACGTCGAACCTGCCGTTGCGGGGCGAGAAGAGCACGGCTTGGGAAGGTGGCGTGCGCGTCCCCTTGATCGTCAGATGGCCCGGGCAGCCCGAAGGCCTGGTCGTCGAAGAGCCCGTGATCAGCGTGGATCTCTACCCGACAATTCTCGACATGGCCGGGGTCGACGCGGCGGCGGAAGTTGACGGCAAGAGCCTGACACCGCTGCTCAAGGGGGACAAGGAGTTTCGTCGTGGACCGATCTTCTGGCACTACCCGCACTACAACGCGCACACGCCGATCATCACGTGCACTCCCTACGGTGCCGTCCGGGAGGGGCCGTTCAAGCTGGTCGAGTTCTACGAGGACGGGCACGCCGAGCTCTACGACCTGCGCGAGGACATCGGTGAGACGAACGACCTAGCCGAGGCGATGCCGGACAAGACCAGCGAGCTTCTGGCGAAACTCCGTTCCTGGCGTGACTCGGTCCAAGCCCAGATGCCGGCCAAGAATCCGGAGGCCGACGCGGCGAGATACCGGGAGTACAAGGACAAGCGGCTGTGGAAGCCGGTCGACTTGTTCGAGCAGCAGACGGCATTTCCCGAGCCGTAGCGCGCTTGCGTGGATCTGGAGTCTGGCTCTCCCGTCTGCGACCAGTTGGCGAACCGCGCCCTCAACCGCCGCAGCAACGCTTGGTCACAGCTTGCCGCGAAGTTGGAGGCTAACGGCCCTGTGCGCCTCGGCCTCGAACATGGCGACAGCCTAACTCCGGCCGAGTCGGCTTTCAAGCGTACCCAGCGAGGCCACCACGCACGGAGCTGAAACAGACCTTGAGGTGCAATACGTGCCCAGCCCCAAGCTCGTGCTGGCGCTGCGAAAACGCGGTAAGTCGGGCTAGGGATTGTAGCCGGAACCGACGATCAGCGGAACTCCCTGCGCCCGCACGAGCTTGAAGAATCCCACCTTGGGCTCGACTTCGCCCGTCGCGGGATTGTTGAAGTTGTAGTACCAGAACGACTCCCCGAAGAGCGCGGCGGCTTCGATCACGTCCCTGCCGTCGAACAGCAGCTCCGGGATCCGCCCCGAAACCGCGAAGGCGCTCCTGCTGCCGCTGAATTCGTGCATGCCCGTTTCTGCGTTGATGCCGGCTACGTAGATTGGGCCCTGCTTCCAACGCCGATCGCCGGACAGCACCGGGCCGGCGAAATACCCCGAAGACTCCACTTCCAGCGCCGCGCAGCGCACGAACTCCTGCAGCCGCTGGTCGCCCGGGTTGGCCGCCAGGTCCGCCGCGTTGACCTCGCTCGGGTCGCAGTTGCCCGGAAA
>JAJDZN010000340.1 GCA_022824585.1 Bryobacterales bacterium
AGCTTGCCGCCCAGGTTTTGCCAGCAAGGGCCGTGGACAATGCGCTCTACATTTTCTACGCCAACCAGGCGGGCAAGAGCGGCAACGCATGGTTTCCAGGGCTCGCCTTCGCGATTGATCCGAACGGTCAGTTCATCGACGAACACGCTCCAGTCGAAGGCATGATCGTGACCGAGGTCTCGAAAGATTTAATAGAGCAGGCGCGATCATCCGGCTGCTTCACCGCGAACGAGGCTAGGCCCGATCTTTATGCGTCACCTCAGATCGTGAGTGGAACCCCCTAGCCCCATCGGATACGGGCTGTAGCGCACCTCCACCTCGACTTCCTGAATGGTGACGCTGCCGGTCAGGCCGTCCGGCCGGCTCTCCAGCGACACCTCCAGCAAATTCTCGCCCTTGCGGGGCACGCAGTCGACGAGATCGAACTCCAGCCAGTGGTTGCGCGGGTTGGTGTAGGGATAGGCGTCGTCCTGCTTCCAGACGCGGCGGCACGTCTCGCCGGCCAGCGAGTGTCCGTTCAGGGCAATGTTGAACCGGTCCGCAGATACGACGTTGGTCAGGTAGATGCGCAGCGTCGTCTCGCTGACGCGGCTGTCGGCCGCGGCGATGTCGTCGGCGATGGTGAAGGGGATCTGGTGAGCCGCAGTGGGAAGGGGCGGAGAAATTTCGTGCGGGATGTGGTGGCGATAGTCGACCCGCGCTGCGCCGTCGTACTTGCGGGCTAGGGCGTAGCGCTTGTCGCGCTCGCGGACGAGCTGCGGCGCGCCGATCATGGTGAGGATGTTGCGCTCTGCGTCGCCGAGGGGCCAGTCCATCATCCAGGTGTACAGGCCGTCGACACCCTTTTCCCAGTAGTTGGCCGCGGCAGCCCGGAAGTGCTCTAGGTTGGGGTACCGCCTGCCGCTGGCGCCGACGATTTGCTCCTGTGTGTAGTGCTGCAGGAATCCGTAAACGGAGGCACCCGCGTCGTGGGCTGGCTCGACCACCCAGTCGAAGGGCATGTCGGGATCGAGAACGGTGTAGATGTAGGCCACCGGCACGACGAAGTCGAGCAGCCCTTCGCCGAGCCACGTCCTCACGTCGAGGCCCTGTTTGAGGTTGCCCTGATCCGTAGGGAAGATCCGCGCACCCACCAAGCCCGGCTCGCCCGGCCGCGAGCGCACCATCTCCGCTGAGCGCCGCACCCACTCGGTCATGGCCGCCGTGTTTTCAGGAGTCCCTCCGTCTTTGAAGTAGAAGAATTCGCTCTCGCCGAAGGCTGCCGTGAAGTCCAGCTCGACGCCTTGGATGGGGTACTCGGTGACGAGCTCGCGCAGCATGTCGTACTTGAGGTCCCGGACGCGCTCCTCGGCCCAGCCAGCACCGCCGTTCTCGATTTCGAGCTCCGGGTACATACCGCCGAGCCGCTGCAAGCGCAGATTGGCGATGAAGTCCAAGCTGTGCTCGTGGGCGCGGTCGACGAGCACCCGTAGCGGGTCGAGGCCGCGATCCATCAGGCTGAGCATGCACGCCGCCGCCCGCCACACGTAATTTTGCTCCGACCGCGGCTTGCCGTCCTCAATGGCGAACATCTTCCCCACCTTCGTGGGGTAGAAGGCACCGTCGCCGCGCTCGACGCAGTAGCTGAAGGTGTCGACAGCCGTACCCGCCACCTCGTCGATGGGTATCCAGGCGTCTTCGAGGCGCATGGGCGGCTCAAAGTGCCATAGGTACGAGTGCCGCGCGTCGTTGTGGTAGATCGTCCTGCGCCGTCTCACAATGTTTCCCTATCTAATGCTTCCAACAGAAGAGCGGGTTGCGAGATGGTTCCAGCCACGAAGTACCAATTGGACGTTGGTGTGGCTATTTTCGGCTTCGATTTCATCGTCACCAGCGTGCATCTGGACGAGAACGCTTTTCCGTGTTTTGTTGGAATAGTTTGGCATTGAACCGTGCAGGGTAAAGTAACTAAAGAAAAGCACGTCTCCCGGTTCTGCCTCCAAAACGGTTGCGTTCTCAATCGGGTATCGATCCGTAACTTCAGCATTAGCACCGTCTCCTATCATGCCACCTGTGCGCCCGAGCTGCTTGTGAGAACCTGGGTAGACCCGTACACACCCCATCTCATCAGTGGCTGCCGAGACGTAGATGATAGCGGCTATCATCGTGTCTTTGACAGAGGGGAAGTACTGCCAATCTTGGTGCATCGGAAACGGGGAACCTGTCTCCGGCGGTTTGCAGAAGAGTTTGGAATGGTGAAGCATAATATCCGGTCCGAGGATGGCTTCAGTGGTATCGAGAAACTTCTCTTGTAAGAACGCCTGCATCCAAACAGCAGAGAAGCCCTGGATATTGTGGGTATGGATGATAACAGATTCACCACCGTCAAGGGCATCCGTTAATCTGCTTTGCCAGCGAGCATTGACGTTCTCATCGCTTTTGAGGAGCTGATCGACGACCCGATCAAAGTCGCTTTCCATCACCTTAACCTCTTCAGCGGAGTAGATCCCTTTGGCGAAATAGTAGCCGTTTTCGCCAAAGAATTTTCCGATATCTGACATTGTGTTTTTGTGACCTAGTCCGTCTCGTCCGCCTCCAGACGTCCAGGCGTCCGCAGACGAAGATGGGCAGGTCTGCCCAAGAGAGGTTGCAGCCGTACTTCTGCTTGATCGGCCAGAGCAGGCGGCGCGCCTTGTCGCGGTTATCGTTGTCCGGCTGGCTGTTCAGGGAAGCGAAGCGCTGGTGGCCGCCGCCACTGCCACCAGCGCTGAGGTTGCGGGTACCCGCTGAGATTACGCCAGATCGAAGCGATCGAGATTCATCACCTTGTTCCATGCGGCCACGAAGTCGCGCACGAACACCTCCTGCGCATCGTCGCATCCGTAAACTTCCGCGTAGGCTCGGAGTTCAGAATTCGAACCAAAGACGAGGTCCACTCTAGTGCCGGTCCACTTGAGGTCACCGGTCTGGCTGTCGCGTCCCTCGAACGCGTCCTGCGCTGCGGAGGTCGCGCTCCACTCGGTGTTCATGTCGAGCAGATTCACGAAGAAGTCATTGGTCAACGTTCCTGGCCGCTCGGTAAGCACTCCGTGCTCAGACTGCCCGGTGTTGGCATTCAAGACGCGCATGCCGCCAACGAGCGCCGTCATCTCGGGAGCGGTGAGCGTCAGCAGACATGCTCGCTCCACCAGCAGGTCTTCCGCTTTACCTTCCTGCCCTGCTTGGAGGTAGTTGCGGAACCCGTCTGCGGTGGGTTCGAGCACGGCAAACGATTCCTCGTCGGTCCACTCCTGCGCCGCGTCCGTGCGCCCCGGTGCAAAGGGGACCTGCACGCTGTGACCGGCGTTCGCCGCAGCCTGCTCGACGCCTGCGCACCCGGCCAAGACGATCAGGTCGGCGAGGGAGACCCTCTTGCCACCGTCCTGCGAGCTGTTGAAATCCGCTTGGATCTGCTCCAGCGTCTGCAGCGCCTCGTTGAGCGCGGCTGGGTCGTTCACCTCCCAGTCCTTTTGCGGGGCGAGGCAGATGCGCGCGCCGTTCGCGCCGCCGCGTTTGTCGGTGCCGCGGAACGATGCTGCCGATGCCCAAGCGGTCGAGACCAGTTGGGACACGGACAGGCCGGATGCGAGGACCTTGGCCTTGAGGTCGGCAACATCCTGCTCCCCGACCAACTCGTGATCCACGGCGGGGACGGGATCTTGCCACAACTGCGGCTCTGTGGGAACCAAGGGTCCGACATACCGACTAAGGGGTCCCATGTCGCGGTGGAGCAGCTTGAACCACGCCTTGGCAAAGGCGTCTTCAAGGTCTGCGGGGTTTTCGAGGAAGCGCTTGGAAATCGGCGCGTAGTCCGGGTCCTTCCTCAGCGAAAGGTCCGTGGTGAGCATCATGGGGGCGTGCTTCTTTGAAGGACAGTGTGCATCCGGCACAGTGGCTACTTCATCGGCATTCTTGGGGGCATATTGCGATTTGCCAGCCGGACTCTTCGTCAGCTCCCATTCGTGGCCGTGCAGGTTCTCCATGAAGTTGTTGTCCCACTTCACCGGGTTATTGGTCCAGGCACCTTCTAGGCCGCTGGTGATCGTGTCACCGGCCTTGCCGCTGCCGTGGCGGTTCTGCCAGCCGAAGCCTTGCTCCTCCATGCTGGCCCCCTCTGGTTCGGGACCGACATTATCCTCAGCGGCAGCGCCATGTGCTTTGCCGAACGTGTGGCCACCGGCAATAAGCGCGACCGTCTCCTCGTCATTCATCGCCATACGTTTGAACGTCTGGCGGATGTATTTTGCTGCGGCGCACGGGTCCGGGTTGCCGTTCGGCCCCTCTGGGTTTACGTAAATCAGGCCCATGTGGTCGGCACCGAGCGGTCCCTGAAGCTCGCCGTCGCCGTCGTGGCGCTCATCGTCGAGCCACGTCGTCTCGTCGCCCCAGTCCGTCTCGTCCGCCTCCCAGACATCAGGGCGTCCGAAGGCGAAACCAAAGGTCTTGAATCCCATCGACTCCAGCGCGCAGTTGCCGGCGAAGATGAGTAGGTCGGCCCAGGAGATCTTCCGGCCGTACTTCTGCTTGATCGGCCAGAGCAAGCGGCGCGCCTTGTCCAAGCTCGCGTTGTCGGGCCAGCTATTGAGGGGGGCAAAGCGTTGGTGGCCGGAGCCGCCACCGCCGCGGCCGTCGCTGATGCGGTACGTGCC
>JAJDZN010000231.1 GCA_022824585.1 Bryobacterales bacterium
TCAGCGGCGCGCACGCGCCGCCCAGCGTTGTCAATCGCGCTGCGTCGACGTTCCACCATCATCACGCTCCACCAAAGCTTGCCGCTGCAGAGACTCTAGAGCACGTTAGCTGATGATCCGCCTATGGCCAGCCTCGACCGCAACCCCATGTAAAGCCTGTGGGTCACGAGTACGCAGACCAACGCCTGGCCGGCGGAACGGCAAGTCGAAGGTTGTCGGTGTTGTGCAGGTTGGTGGGCACAAGGAGACCGAGCTGCGAGCCTTCTCCCTTGAGGTGGCTTTGTAGGCCTTACGAAGATTGCCGCATACGGGCTGCGCCTCAAGTTCGATTGTGCCCACCGAAAGGCGGACGTTCTCCGCCCGACCGATTGCGCCGAGGCAGTCTCGGCAATGAATCGCAGCTGCATTGCACATGACCTCTTGTCAATCGCCGTCCGAACCCAGTTACAGGTCGCCCGCCCCGGCCACGCCAGCTCTGGCTAGTCGTGGACCGACGAGGGTGGCTGTAGCTGCAAGTCTGAATCCGCTCTGCAAATTTCGCTCACGAATCTAGCCCTTGAGGCAAGGCTGCTGTCGACCTGGGCTGCTTCCGTGCGCAAGGCAACCAACTACTGCGCGCGCGAGCCGGTCCCATTCGAAAGCCACTCCGTTAGGACCATCCGTTCCAGCAGCTGCCTCCTCTGTTCCTCCTGAACTGGGTGCGCGAGTTGTCCGGCGGCGGCTGCCTATGCCGCCTCTGGAAGGCTCCATCAACCCAGTAGCGGACGGCGTCTGGTGCGTACGCCCAGTGCTGAAGAGAGGCGAAGGGATGTGTGCCTCGGAAGTTGTCGGCCAGCCGCGGAGGCAGCAGCGCAGGCCTTGGTCGAGCGGAGTTGAAGTCTGGGTGGTCTGGCAAGATTACGCCCAAGAGTCCACAGCGGGGATTCAACGGCGTGTCTCGTAGGCTGGCGCCTATCTCCCAATCCACATGCTTACGTTGCCACGTGCATTGCCCGATCAAGACGACCGTGACGGTTGCATCGGCGATGAACTCTTCGCGAATCTTGCGCCGGATCGTCTCGGTCTGGAGATTCTCGTCGTCAATGTCGCCATCGCTCACTGACTTGTCGATGATGTTGTGCTCCATCAAGGCAGAAAAGGCGTCCTTCCACCACTGATCCTCATGATGGAAGCTGACGAACACCTTGTGTCGCGGAACCATCACCATTGCGCACCCCTAACGCCCCAGCAGAACTGAGCGGCCTGTCGCTTGGCGATCGTTGCATGGTCCGAGTTCCCCGGCAACGTTTCCCCTCAGATCGTCAATCCATGGACACAAGGACGGTTTGAGCACCCGCGCTGTGACAAGGTCTGCACACTCCAGATGCGCGGACCGCTGATCGAAACCGCTACAGTGTCCTCCCGGGATTTGGAGAGTGAAATGGCCGACTCGGTCCGGAACGTTTTCATCAGTCATGCGCACGAAGACGACGATCGCCTTGGCGAGATGAAGCAACTGGTCCAGAACAAGGGCCTGCAGATTCGCGACGGCTCGATCAACTCCAACAAACCGAATCGAGCGCAGAACGAGGCATACATCAAGCAACAGATTCTCATGCCGCAAATCAGGTGGGCGTCCGTCCTCGTTGTCCTGATCTCGCCGGAGACACACCGAAGCGACTGGGTGAATTGGGAGGTTGAACAGGCGGAGAGGCTTGACAAGCGGATCGTCGGCGTGTGGGCACACGGGGCAAAGGACTCCGACCTGCCGCCAGCGCTTGACAAGTATGCCGATGCGGTCGTCGGCTGGCAGGGCGATCGAATCGTCGGAGCGATTCAGGGCGAAATCAACGACTGGACTACTTCGTCTGGAGAGGCGTGGGCGGCCAGGCGGATCAAGCGCCACGACTGCGGGCGCTAAGGTGGCGAGGCTATTCTCATACGTAGTCGCTCGCGACTTCGGGTTTGCTCCGAATCCCTTTCATGGGTATTGCACACTATGCACTTGCAAGCCGCAGATTCGCCGGCACGCGATCATTGGCGACTGGGTCCTCGGCACCGGCTCCAAGAATCACGGCAGGGAGAGCCATGTCGTCTTCGCTATGCGAGTCACCGAAACTCTCACCTTTGGGGAGTACTGGAGAGACCCCCGTTTCCTCGTCAAGCGGCCGGACCTCCGCGCGAGCAAGAAGCGCGCCTTTGGCGACAACATCTACTGCGAAGATCCGGAAAACGGGGCTTGGCGACAGCTGGATTCCCATCACAGCTGGGCTGATGGCTCTCCGAATCCAAACAACGTCAAGCGGGATACGAACCCGAACCGAGTACTCATCAGTGATGACTTCATCTATTGGGGAGGATATGGACCACTCCTACCGGCACAATTGCGGGGGGCCGGAAACGACATTCGACAACCTGGTAGGGGACACAAGTGCCGGTTTTCAAACCACGTCGTGGAAGGATTCATCGCCTGGGTTCGCAGCTTGGAGGCATCGGGATATCAGGGCGACCCGCTTGACTGGCGAGGTACACCATGACTAAGTCGCTGAACCTGCCACATTTGGCGACTTACTTTGTTTGGAGTCCGGAGTCATCGACCGGAACAGAACTCGCCGAGGAGATGTTCCGATCTCTCTGCTCGAATCCAGACCCTCCAGCAGAGCGAGGACTGGGCATTCCGGTTCGGTTCAGGACCAGCGGTCACATATCGGCCCTCCCTGCCAAGATTCCATTCGGCTCCGTATCTCACACCGCTGCCTTCATTCTTATGGATGATCACTTTCTTGCCGAAAACGCCTGGCGCGAGTATGCAGACCACCTCGCGGTAGAGCGAGGCGCTCTGGACCTTGTGGTTCCAGTGGTCCTCACAGATTCGGGCGAACTGCCACATCGCTTACAAGGCCTTCAGGCGATCCGCCTCGATAAAAGTGGCGACGGGAGCGCCGTCGGCAAGCTGCAGAATCGCGTGCTGCATGCGCTCTGTCGCCTCTTGGCGCCTCGGCCCGATAAGGTTAGTGTGTTCCTCAGCCACGCCAAATCTGACGGCAAGGACTTGGCGACGGACGTTGGCGATCATGTGCGAGCGGAGGCCTGGCTGGAGCATTTCTTTGACGAGGCAGATATCCCAGACGGTTCGACCTTCGCAGACGTTATCGTGGAATCAGTTTCGGATGTGTCGCTCTTGCTCGCCATCCAAACGGACACGTACTCTTCGAGAGAGTGGTGCCGCATGGAAGTGCTTCACGCGAAACAGAACTCGGTGCCCATCGTCGTCCTCGACGCGACCGAGACCGGCGAGGCTCGTTCGTTTCCTTATCTAGGAAATACCCCCACCGTGCGCTGGACAGGTCCCGGCTGCCTGCCGACATTGGTACGTGTGTTGCTGCGAGAGGCTCTTCGGGCGCGTTACTTCCCGCTTCGGGCGGCTCACGTTTGTAATCTCTATGGCCGTTCTGTGTGTGAAACCTTCGTCAGATCGCCCGAGCTAGTGTCCGGATTGTTTCACAGAGCATCGGAGTGTGAGGCAGATGCAAACGAACGTATTCTTCTGTATCCAGATCCGCCGTTGGGCACGGAAGAACTGAGGCTGCTGGCAGCGCTCGATGCAGACCATGTCCCACTGACTCCGACAGAACTGAGCGCATTATGACGGACCCAGAACAGACAGGGGAAGGACAGCTCGTGGGGGTCTCAGTTTCAGACCCCGACGAGCGCGACCTGACTGCCCGCGGACTGGCGCAGTTCCATGTGCGCCACCTGTTCGTCGAGTTGGCGCGGCACTTGCTCGCCGGCGGGTACTCATTGGCTTATGGCGTAGATTTTCGCCAGCAAGGGTACACAGAAGCCATGTTGGACCTTGTGCGAACTTACAATCGCAGTGAGCGGCCCGACTCTGAGCGAATCCGAATCTACTCTGCTTGGCCGAGTTGGACTGACCTGACTACCAGAGATCGAGCGGAAATCAGAGGAATCGCGACCCTGATACAGGCTGAACCTCCGAGTGGGGCTCCGAGCGAACTCCCGTTAGCGGTCGAGAGAACTCCTGGCGAACGACTATGGGCAGCCCTTGCATTCACGGAGATGAGGCGTTTGATGAACAGGGACGTCCATGCCCGGGTTGTGCTCGGGGGCCGGGTCTTTGGCCAGGCGGGCCTGTTTCCAGGAGTGGTTGAGGAGGCGCTATTGGCGATCGAAACAGGAGTCCCCCTGTTTCTGCTTGGGGGTTTCGGTGGCGCGGCCTCCGCGGTCGCCCGGGGTCTCCGAGGCGAGACCCCTCAAGAACTAACTCTCGATTTTCAGCTCTCCCATACGGATGGGTATGCCGAGCTAAGGACGGCGGCCGCCGAAGACAGCAGTGTCAGCAGTCTCGAGGCGCTAAACGAGCGGCTCCGCAACACTGAAATGGGAGACCTCGCCAATGGGCTGACTAGAGAGGAGAACACGACCCTAATGGATAGCGATGATGTCGATACTCTGGTCTCTCTCGTTGTTAGGGGACTGCGCAGAGTCTGACTCCCGGCAGTCCACCCCGCCTGAAATCTCACTCTGGGCTCAGACCACAGCAAACTCGCCTTTCAAGACATCACAACGAATCGAGCCACCTCGATTGTTACGAATCTGACGCCATACATCGAAGCCTCGGAGAATCGCTCGCTCCCATTCGTAGCTGGTGCGCGCACCAGCCTCCAGCCGCGAGGTCAGCTCCCTGATAGTTCTCAACAACTCATAATCGACATGTCTAAGTCCCTCAAGATAGTTGTGGCGTCGCGAGTAGTCAAAGACGAACGCGACAACAGCTTCCTCGATTACGATCGCTCTGCCGCCGTCCTCCACGGTGTCTGTCATCGGGTCGCTCTTGCGCTTGCGTCCCAAGAACTTCCGCAGTACCGGGGACCAGCCGAGGAAAGTCAGATGCGCTAGATGAAACACATCATGAAACTTGTAGCCATCCTCTTCGTAGCTGTTGCTATCCAGCTTGTCGCCGATCGGCTGGCCGTCAATACTCAGAATCGCTTTGCACGCTGGGTCGTCCGGATTCTCCTCTATCGTGGCGACGAAAGATCGAGGCAACTGCTCCAGCTCCGGGAAGTCCTCGTCGAGCAACCACTCAGAGCTGCGCTCGTGCTCCATCCAGCGACCCTGGGTTTTCTCAAGATTGGCGGTCGCAATCTCGTCGAGGCTGATGTCGAGCTTGCTCGCCAGATTTGCGACGTACCACAGAACATCTCCTAGCTCCTCCTGGATGTGGTCGCGGAAGAAGGTGTGGCTACCCCCGTCACGCAGCCATTTCTTATATTCGGTCTGGAGGGAAGCAGCTTCGCCGACGATGCCCAGGAGTGGCACCAGCAGGCCATCGCCTCCTCTTTGCGGCACTCGATCGGTCGCCTGCGCAGCTGATTGATACTCGTTCAGTTGCATCCCTGGTTGCACCTTCCCGGTGGTCTTGGATACTGGCTGGATGGAGAACCATTCTAGCCAGGTTCGTCGGTTCGTTGAGCGCCTTGCCTCCGTCGAGCCAGCTGGTGAGTTCCGGAACCCGTATCGTTCACCTCACGCTGTGCACAATCTCCTGCAGTTCCTGAGCCTTCAGCGACGCTCTACAAACGGGCTGGTACTGGTTGGTGAAGCGCCGGGGTACAGAGGAGCTGCAGTCTCCGGGGTCCCGTTCAGCTCGCTCGCCGTACTAACCGAGGATTGGGGCGATCCTTGGGGTGCCTTCGGGCCTGGCCGGTACATGATGCCACCCACCCAGAAGAGGATTTACTTCCGCGAGGCGACGGCCACTATGGTATGGAGAGTCTTGGCGGAACAGCTTGCTGAGAATGCACTTCCGATCACCTGGAACGCGGTTCCTTTCCATCCCGTCGGCAGCAGGGAAGCCTCGAACCGGTCTGTCCGAAATGAGGAGATTCCATTGGGTCGGGAATGGCTCGAAAGGCTCCTTCAGTTGTTTCCCAACGCGACACCCCTTGCAGTTGGCCGTATAGCATCCCGTGCTCTGACCGCAGCTGGAATCCGGCATGAGCAGGTCCGTCACCCATCGTATGGTGGCTTAAGTGACTTTCAGCATGGCGTCCGAATGCAGTGCAGTCGACTCTGGCTGGCCGAGAAGGTCGCCAATCATGACTAACCCATGGGGTCTATCCAGGTCAATCGTTTGACCTGGCAGCCGTACCGCAGTCGCAGCACGGTGTCTCAATCCGAGGGGCGCGAGTTGAGTGAGTTTCGTGCTCAGCCAAAACGTCTGACCGCCAAAGGAGGCGCAGCCTGTCTCATAGTCGGACTACGGCGGAGTTCGTAGCTGTCGCAGCTCATTTGCCAAGCAGATTAGGACTCGATTAGCGTCTTCGATGCCTCGAACTAAATCATCATAGGAATGGAAGTCTCGCTGAACCATTTGAGGCGGCTCGCCTGGGCGTTGAGCCAACTCTGCTTCATACCAACGCCGAAAGCCGGCTTGCCACCTGGTTAGATGAGGCCTCAGGCCTTTGTTGAGTATGTCAAGCAACACATCGTGTAAGCGCCGAAGGTCTTCATTGCTCTCGAGTTCCGCGGGGCCTACTTGTCGCACCAACCGGCGGATCTCAGCGAACAGTTCATACCAGGAGTCGTAAACCTCGACAATGACGTCGTGATCATTGTCAAAGGGTATCGCCGCCTTTCTAGTGATGAGTTCGATATACGCTGCATGAGCCAAGTCTACGGTACCCTCGTTACGCTCGATCTCGACTGTTGTGCCCAAAGCAGAGAAGGCAACTCTCTTGACCTTGAAGCGGCGCATAACAGTGAGCCAAGGCAGGCGACACAAGACAACAGCAAGTAACAAGACCACTAGACTGAGCCACAAGCCTGGCCCAATGGCGGCGGTGAACTCCCCGTCGATGAAGCTGATTTCGAGTATTGTTGGCCAATCCCAGTTCATTGAGTCCTCCTGGCTTGTCCTCGCACACCCTCTGCCGAAACGGCCAATGGCGAACGAACACCGAGATCATATGGATGTCAGGCTATTACTCCCCTCATGGCAGTCCGCTCACTCCTGCGGAACCGGTGACAACTGCCTACCGGTCCTACAACCCTATTCCAATGATTGCAATGGTACTCATGGTGTACCTTTGAGTCCAGTTATCGACACAGGGTGGCTGGTGACGGCCGGTCGATGTGCGAAGCCGTTTCGTCGGAAGATCGGCGCGAAGAAGCGTGCGGCTCGCTCCATGCATACGTCGAGTGGGAATGCTGATCTGAAATGGCCCCGGTTTACTCATCGGAACTGGCCCCACGTTGCGGTCGGGATCAGTCCAGCGTGGCACCTCCGTTTGCGGTGTCGGAGAGCCAGAGCCGATAGGAGTCGGAGCCTGTCTCGATGATGTGGGCGCGGCAGGTGAGCCGGGGATCGGCGAAGGTCTGACCCCATTCCGAGAAGGGCGCGTTGGAGGTGACGGCGACGGAGGCGCGTTCCTCGCGCGCGGTCAGGATCTGGAAGAGCAGTTCGGCGCCGTGCGGGTCGAGGTGGACGTAGTTGAGTTCGTCCAGGCAGAGCAGGTCGAGCCGGCCGTAGTGGGCGACGAGGCCGCGAGAGGTGGCGCTCGTCGACGGCCTCGGCGAGTTCGTTGACCAGGGCGGCGGCGGTCGTGTAGCGCACGCGTAGGCCGCGCTGGCAGGCGGCGACGCCGAATCCGATTAGCAGGTGCGACTTGCCGCCGTCGCCGAGCAGCACGACCGGCTCGGCTGCGTCGATCCAGTCGCCGCGCTCGAGCGCGATGAGCAAAGCGGGGTCGACGGTCGGCGCGGCGGCCAAGTCGAAGTCGGCGAGCTGCTTGAGCCGCGGGATGCGCGCCTCGCGGATCCAGCGTTCGCGGCGCCGGGCGTTGCGGTCTTCAAGTTCGGCGGTCAGCAGTTCGGCTAGGTAGGCGCGGTGGCTGAGCCGGTCGCGCAGAGCCGCCTCGGCCATCTCGTCTGCCTGTTGGCGGATGGTCGGCAGGTGCAGGGCACGGGCGGCGGACTCGATCGCGAGGCCGGCCGCCTGTTCAGTCAAGGGGATGCTCATCGTGCGCTCCCGGCGAGCAGGCCGTCGTAGCCGGCGAGACTGGGTGCGGGCCGGTCGAGGCGGGTCAGCGCTTGCGGCGTCAGGACCCGCGTCCGGCTGCGGCGGTCGTCGATCCGGCGCGCCTCGATCACGACCAGGGCCGGGTCTGACGAACCGGCCCGGCTGATCGTCTCCAGCGCCTCACGCAAGGCAGCACAGGGCGAGTGCCGGTGCCAGAGCAGGACTCGATCAGCTCGCGGGTGCCCGCCGCGTCGCCCAGCCGTTGGCGAGCGCGCCACCAGAAGCGCTCATGCGCTGCGGTGAAGCGGCCGCCGCGCGGGCCGGGGCGAGGGCGTTGGCACCGGGCAGGGCGCCAGGCTTGCGCAGCAGGACTTCGAGGTAGTGATCGAGCACAAGCAGTTCGGCGCCCTTGCGCTGGCTGCGCTCGTGTCGGGCGATCACGCGCCCCCCCCGGCCATGACGGTGAGACTCGCCCCGCCCAGACGCACCTCAACCGAACGGCCGCCATGCTCTGCGGGCACCGAGTAGCGCGAGCCGCGCACTGTGATGCGGGCATTGCGGTCGACACGGGCGCGAAGCGGAACGGCCGGATCGAACGCTTCGGCGGGCAGCGGGCGCAACGCCGGGCGCTCCGCCTCCGCCATCTGGTCGACCGTCTTCAGGCGCCTGGCGATGTGGCTCCGGTCGTCGGCGCGATCGGCCGCTTCCAGCAACGTGTTCAGCTCGTCCACGCTCTCGACCTGCGGGACCGGGACGAGGTGCCGGCGGCGGAAGCGGCCGACTTCGCCCTCGACTCCACCCTGCTCTTGGGCACCCTCCAGGCCTGGCGTGCAGAAGAACGCGTCGAAGCCGAAGTGGGAGCGCAGTGGGGTGAAGCGGTCGCTCTCGACCCGCTCGCGTCCGGCCAGCATGCGCGCCACGGCCGCCTTGAGGTTGTCGTAGCGCACCCACCCCCCGGCCGTGCACCCCCACCGAAGCGCTCAAAGGCGAGGACGTGGCCTTCCAGGAACGCCTCCTGCCCTTCGCTCGGGAAGCAAACGTGGACCGCCCGGCCCGAGTGCGAGAGCCACATTACGAACATCGAGCGCTCGGTCAGCCCACCGTCGAGCCAGACGCTGGCCTGGCCGTAGTCGACCTCCGCCTCGGCACCGGGTGGATGGCAGCTGGGGCACCGTCACGGCGGCCCGGCCGGTCTCCAGTTCACGCCGCACGCGGGCCACGAGAGAGCGCACCGTCGGTTCGGCGACCGTCGCCCCCCGTTCGTCCACTAGCCGCTGGCAGATGCACAGCACCGTGTGCCGCTGCTTGCGCGGAGCGCTCAGGTCGGCGGCCAGCCACTCGCGGATCGTCTCCCGGTCGGGGCGCGAGAGGCCGCGGATTGACACGGCCTCTGCTCGTCGATCTTGTCGAACACGCTCAAACAACGCCACCTTCGACAACTCCTCGTCCTTCGCTGCGGGTAACTCACGATCACCCGAGCCTAGTCACCGGATCAGTCGGAGGTGGGGCCACTTCTAACGATCAAAACGGCCCCAAGTGGGGCCGATTCAGGCAATCACTTCCAGACGGTACAGGACGCGGCCGTAGGACCAGGACGGATTGCGATAGCTGGGCGGCGGAACGACCGGGCGGTAGCCCAGCTCGCGCGCCAACTGTCGGGTGTGGTCGCCGTGATAGGCGCGGTCCATGACCAACGCCGGCTCGCCTGAGACCGGGCCGAGCCATCGCACGAGGTCGCGCCCTGCCCAGGTGTGCGCCCGATGATCCGCGCGGTGCGGTCGTTGTCGACCAGCGCGTGCAACTTGCTGCTCAGTCCGCCTCGCGAACGCACGATCGCCTGGCGCCCCCTTTTCTGAGGGCACCCGCGCCATCGGCGTGCAGCTTGACGATCGTGCTGTCCAGGCTGAACGCGTCCAGCTCCAGCGCGACCAGTTGGTCGCGCTGCAACTCGTTCAGCACGCGGGCCAAGACGCCGGACTTGGCCCAGCGATTGAGCCGCATGTAGACCATGTGCCACGGGCCGAACTCGGCCGGCAGCGCCCACCAGGTGCAGCTTTCTTTGGCCATGTAGAACAGCGCGTCCAACACTTGGCGCTGCGGCACGGTCAATTTGCCGCGAGGCTACGGCAACAGCGGCGCAACCCGCTCGTATTGCGCATCAGTGAGTTTCATCTGGTCTATGAACCCGCCGCAACCTCACCTCACTCTGACACATCGGCCACGTAGAGTAAGCACGACCTAGTGTCCTGAGTCGTTAACGGGTTGAACAAGCTGATATTTTGTTGAGAGACGGTCGTGTTGGCTGTCGGGGACTGTCTGCGGAGCGCTATGAGTACTCGAATGGGTCGGTCGGCGGTGGCGATCGTGTTGAGTGAGGCAGAGTGAGAGACGCTGGAGCGCTGGGCGCGCCGGGCGAGCTCGGCGCAAGCGCTGGGGCTGCGCTGCAGGATCGTGCTAGCGGCGGCGACCGGACAGACGAACATCGAGATCGGCGCGGCCCTGGGCTGCCAAACGGTCACGGCCGGCAAGTGGCGTCGGCGCTTGGCCGAGCAGCGGCTCGATGGACTGAGCGATGAGCCGTGTCCTGGCGCGCCCCGCACGATCAGCGACGAGCAAGTGGAAGCTGTGATCGTCAAGACGCTGGAACAGCAGCCGCGCCACGCGACGCACTGGTCAACCCGGTCAGTGGCTGCCGAAATGGGGATGTCGCAGAGCGTGATCTCCATGATATTGCGCGCCTTCGGGCTCAAGCCGCACCTGCTCGAGCACTTCCGGCTCTCGCCTGACCCGCAGTTCATCGACAAGGTGCGCGACGTCGCTGGCCTCTATCGCAGCCCGCTCGAGGCGGCGGTCGTGCTCTGCGTGGACGAGAAGACCCAGATGCAGGCGCTGGACCGCACCGCGCCGACCCGGCCGATGCTGCCCGGCGTTCCCCGCCGCCAGGCCCACGGCTACGTACGTCACGGGGTGACCAACCTCTATGCAGCGCTGGATGGCCTCCCCCGCACTCGATGTGGGGTCGCCTCCGCACATGTGATCGCCGACCTCAGCCCACAACCTTACGCCCGTGAGTCACGGCGCACTTTCGAATCGATTGACCGGTGCACGCCCGATGACCTGGCCGTGCACGTCGTGTTGTACAACGTCGTCACCCACCACCCCGCCGCAAGCCAGCGCCATCCTCGCTTCACCCTTCGCTGCATCCTGACCGACAAGAGTTTGGCGAGAGCCGTTTCGCAGAACTGACCACAAAGCGCCTCTGGCACGGCGCCCATCGCAGCGTCGCCGACCTAACCTCGGCCGTCGAGCGCTGGGTCGCAGACTGAAACGAGCATCCGCGTCCCTTCGTCTGGCACAAGACCGCCGACCAGATCCTCGACAACCTCGCCGGATATCCCAACCGTATTCCCGACTCAGGACACTAGCCGTGCGCCGCTTGTCTCGATGAGTCTCGACTGCTGGAGTCGATTGCAGCTCGATCACCAGCCGCGAGGCAGCGACGGACGCTCGCCCGCACCAGTTATGGAGCTACAGGACGACCCAATCGCTTTCGAACCGGTGGGCAAGGCATGGCGCTCTATAATTTGCTGAGCCTTACCTAAATCGAAGTTCAAGACACGGGCAGCCGAGCAATCGAGGAGATGTATGACGACACCGAATCGCCCGCGGGTCGCTGCCATCGGATTGGACGACCCTCAGGTCCAGTCGATAGTCCAGCTTTGTGGACATTTGAGAGAAGCAAGGAGTTTGGACGAGTATCTCCAGAACTATGCATGGACAGAGACGGACATTGTGGTTTCCGGCGAGCTCAGAGAAGAGGCGATTGACGGTGGAGTGCACCTGCTCTCGATTGGACCGACGCACTTCAGATGGCCGCTGGACGCCACATACGGCCTAGGCAATCCGTTTCCTTCGATGACCATTCGTACGGACATAGCCAACACCGAGCGGGAGGTCTCTATCGCCTGCGACTGCCCCGACCGTTACAAGTCGCTCGCCGATCGACTGTTGAGTGACATTCGGGGCGCCACCATTCCTCCTCACGTCATCAACGACTCTTCTGGCCTTCATGTCGTTGTCGACCGGAGTGTCTTAGTAGCCACGACTTCGAACAAACCGGTCGCGATGCAGTTTCTTCTCCCGCACCGCCATACGGAAACAAACCCCACGCAACAAGGCTTCGCGATCCTCGTATTGCCGGAAGCGGCCGATCTTCAGGCTTGGTTCAGCGCGTTCTTGTCTCACGTCCATGAGATCGACCCTCAGCGGGTTCCCCATAGCCCACCGCAGCTCAGCGTTCCATCCGATTGGTACACACCAGAGGAGCGAGCCCTGGCTGGGCAAACGGAGGCAAACCGGCTAGAAGTGAAGCGGCTAAACGCGGAGCACGAGCAGCTCCAAGCGAAGCTGGAACAGGAAAGTGAGAAGGCTGACAAGGGGATTCGGCAAGCCATCTTTGGAGACGGCGACGATCTGGTTGCGGCGGTGAGCAGGATCTTCTCGGACCTGGGTTTCGGCGTTCGTGACATGGACGCTGACCTGGAGCCGAACGAGTCAAGAAGAGAGGATCTGCGCCTCACGCATCCGAACCTGCCCGGTTGGGAAGCAATCGTCGAAGTCAAGGGCTATACCAACGGAACTAGGACAAACGGAGCCCGTCAAGTTCGGGAGCACCGAGACAAGTACATTGTTGAGAACGGGAGGCCTCCCGACTTGACGATGTGGGTTACGAATCCGTTCCGCCAAATGGATCCGTCGTCCCGTACACGCCCTGGCAGCAACGTTGAAGAGGCAGCGAGAAACGTCGAAGCGGTTCACGTCCTTTCGGCAGACTTGTACAAGCACTGGGCTGATGTCAAGGCTGGCGATCGGAACGAACAAGCCGTGATGGAGGAGCTGGTCGCCGCCTCTCCTGGCCTTTGGACTCCCTCGGCATCGAATCATGCAGACTGATTCGGTTAGCCTGATTCCTCCGCCCCGCAGTTGCATGGTCTCCTGACTGAGTTGGGCAACGACAGATAATCCCCGACCCTCGGATCCTCAACGAAGGCCATTCCAGGGAGTACGGCCTTCGATCCTTGGCCTGTGTTACCGGTTCCGAGTCTAAGTTTATCTGGCTTATTCCCCTCTGGCCATCATCATCGAGGAGCTTTTGGTGCAGCAAGATCAGCCAAGCATCGACCCTGTAGGAATGATGATCTGATTTAGCACCGGTTTGATCATCGTAACTGGCCCCACCTTGCGGTCGGGATCAGTACTGTGTGTCACCTCTGTTTGCGGTGCGGCAGAGCCGGAGCCGGTAGGAGTCGGAATTCCACTGCGCCACCCAGACCCAGCAGGCCAGGCTGCCGCCCGTGCCGGCTCCGAACTCGCGCGCCGCCAGCTCGAGACGCCCGAACCGCGCCATTCATCCCCCCGACATCTAGGGTTTGTTCGCATCAACTAACTGGAATGCGTCCCAGATCAGGGGGAGGTGGTGCGACGCGGAGGAAGACGATGTCCAGCTTGTCGTAGCGGTCGGCGGCGACCAAAGCAGTGTCGTGGGTCGTCGCCGCAACTCCGCCTCAAGCTGCCGCAGCCGTTCTTCCGCCCGATCAGCCCGCTCGCGCTCAGCTGCAGATCTCGCTGCGACGCGGCCCCACGCCCTCCCTCACAAGCTCGCTCGGTCTGCTCAGCCTGAGTCCGACGGGGCTGCGGGACGGTTTGCGCGACAGTCTCAGCAGGCTGCTGAGTTAAGGGTGGGTGAAGCCGGACCAGCGGTCATTTCGGCCGCTGGTTGCGTGCTGAGTTGGGATGCATTGTCGGTCCTGTAGGTCGAAGGGCGCGTCAGGGGTTGCGGTGACGGCGGCTGAGCCGGTCTTCGCTCAGTAGGGTTACGCTGCGACCGCCTAGAGCTTGGCCAGGCGGGTGAGGTTGTAGGCGACGGCGGTCAGTTCGAACCAGAGCCTGTTGCGGGCCTGGCCGAGATAATGTCGCTTGCCGCCGACGAGTGTACGATTTCTTCCACAGGCCCGTTCAAATCGGCCGGTGTTCGGACCGGTAAGGGCACGTCCACCTGGATTGGATGATCGATGAAACAGTATGAGGTAGCGCTGTCTTTCTCGGGCGCGCAACGCGAATATGTGGAACAGGTCGCGCGGTTTCTTCAAGCAAGGGGAGTCGACGTCTTCTATGACGAGTTCGAATCGGTCATGCTCTGGGGTAAGGACGGTGTAGAGGAGTTTCACGAGATCTACAGCGAACGTGCGTCGTATGTCGTCATGTTCATCTCCGAGGAGTACGTCGCCGGGGACTGGCCGCGTCACGAGAAGCGATCCGCCCTCAGTCGTGCTATACGGGAGCGCCGCGAGTACATCCTGCCGGTGAGATTCGACAACAGCGTTGTGCCCGGGTTGCCCGACACGACCATCTTTCAGAGTGCGGGGGATTGGACGCCATCGGAGCTCGCGGCGATTATTTGCGAGAAAGTCGGGGTCGATCCGCTTTCAGTCCAGGCGGACGCCGTGCCGCCACCGAGAATGACCTTTCGGACGGGCGAAGCCGCATTCGACTACAGCAGCCACAACGGCCGATACATCATCGGACACGGACCAACGGAGTTCGAGACACAGTGGAGCAAGGCGAGCGATACCAGCATCCACCTGTACAACGATCCAGACTCGATCAACGGTGTCGCGCACGACAAGGGCTGTCAGTCAATCGAAGAAATCGCGAATGCGGCGGCATTGGATTACACGGCCCGAGTGAGGACGATTCCGCGCGGTGGCGTCGCAGTTCTGCGCAACGTGGAAGGCTTCTACGCTGCTCTACAGATCCTCGACATCAAGGACGACACACGGTCGGACGACCGAGACGAACTCCGGTTCCGATATGCCATCCAAGTCGATGGCTCGGATGATTTCAGCGCCTTCGCGGAGGTCAAGCCCGCTGACTAGGCATGACTCCAGCGTTTCTGCAACGCCCCCGCCTTCTTTAGGCGCGCCCATAACGACGCCGACGCCTGTCTTGCCTGACCCTTGGGATCGGCGTAGGCTGTGCGATGATTGGGATTGGCGATGCTGGACTGGTTGGGAGGCGATGACCGTGATTGACTTGGCGATGGGCTCGTTGCGGGCGATGGTGGTGACGGCGCTGGGCTTGAGCGTCGGACTGCCTTCTGCTACCCCCCCCCCCCCCCACTCTCTCTGAATCTGGTGCTCGGACTGCCTGGCGCAGGGCGCGGCGCGGGCTGCTCCTGGCGCTGATCTGCGCTCCCTTGCTCGCGGGGCTGTTTGGCGGAGTTGAGGCACAGAGCGCACGGGTCCTGGTCAGCAATATCGATCAGACACCCGACTCGGGTGATGCGAACTTGACAATTGATGTCGCCCAGGCTTTCACGACGGGCGGCAACGCTGGCGGGTACACCGTGGCCAGCGTGGACATGAGGCTTGCCAAGCTGAACGACAATCAGGCATTCGCCAGCAAGATCACAGCAACCATCCGTGAAAGCAGTCATGGGAACCCAGGTGCCGTTGTCGGCACGCTGACCAATCCCGCTTACGCGCAGACAAATACCGCCCGCAATTATACCT
>JAJDZN010000328.1 GCA_022824585.1 Bryobacterales bacterium
ACGACCGTGACCAGCGCCTCGGAATCCACTGGCGCCAGCACGATACCGTCGGCCTGGCGGGTGATGAAGTTCTCGACGATGGCGATCTGACGCGCCGCATCGATTTCCATCTGGGGCGCATTCCACTCGATGTCGAGCTCGAACTCGCGGCCCGCCTTGATCGCGCCCGCATGGACAGATTGCCAGAACGTGTGGTTCGTGCCCTTGGGGACTACGCCGATGACAGGCATTCCCGCCTTGTCCGCACAACCGGTGACGGCGCCCAGACCGGCACTGGCTGCCAGTAGTTCCCTGCGCGTGAGCATGCTGCCATTATGGCGCAGGGCCCCTCGGGCCGGGCGGATCGTCATTTGCGATTCTGCGGGGGCCAGGGAGCGATTCTAAGCGCCCGAACCGTGCGTCACAAGGTGGCGTTGGGCTGCCATTGCACTTCCGCGTCGCCCATGCATTGACAAACCCATCGGCTCCATACGAACAGCGCGTCGGAGAGCCGGTTCAGGTATCGCGCCGCTAGCCGCAAGTCCTGCTCAGAGCCCATCAGCGCCACGACTCGACGCTCGGCCCTGCGGCAAACGGTCCGGCAGACGTGCAGGTCGGCATTCACCGCGGAGCCACCGGGCAATACAAACGATTCCAGCGGCCGCAGTTCGCCGTTCATGGAATCGATTTCGGCTTCCAAGCGCTCCACTTGCGACTCCAGAACTCTCGGCTGGCGCTCCCGAACAGAACCCGGATCCGTGGCGACCTCAGATCCGAGATTGAACAGTTCGTGCTGCACGCGCAGCAGGATCCCGTCCAAACGCCCGAGTCCCGCATCGCGGCTGGTCGCGGCCCGCAGGCTCTCCCGTGCCCGGCCGATGCACGCATTCAGCTCGTCGACCGTTCCGTAAGCCTCCACGCGAGGATCGTCCTTGCGCACCCGGCGGCCGTTGACCAGCAAGGTCGTGCCGGCATCACCGCTGCGCGTGTAGACGCGCGTCAGTGAGATGCTCGGCTCGCGGAATTCGTTGTCAGCCATTGCAGAGGATCATACGCCAGCGGGATGCCAAAGAGGGCGAGTCAGTGTCTAAGGAAGCGCAACGTGGCACAGCTCCACGCCCGTCTCGGTCAGCAGTTCCTGGGCTGTTTCGTTCAGCGCGTAGTCAAGGTTGTAGACCACGCGCGAGATGCCCGCGTTGATGATCATCTTGGTGCAGATCAGGCAAGGCGAGCAGGTCGAGTAAATGGTCGCGCCCTTGACGCTGATGCCGTGGTAGGCAGCCTGCACGATCGAGTTCTCCTCTGCGTGGCTGCACAGGCACTCGCCCAGCATCGTGCCGCTGTCCGCGAACGAGTTGCACCTCGGGCACCCCCCCTCGTTGCAGTTCTTCGCTCCGCGCGGGGTTCCGTTGTAACCCGTCGAGATGATCCGGCGGTCCCGCACGATCACGGCGGCGACCCTGCGCTTCATGCAATTGGAGCGCAAGGCCACGATGCGGGCGATCTGCATGAAGTACTCGTCCCATCCCGGCCGATCCGATCCCATCATCCAGCGCTTGACAAGTTCGGTGACGGCGGCCTTGAATCCGTCCAACGTGCCGCTGTTGTCCAGCGTCTCGTCGGCTTCGGCCCAAGTGTCGCGCAGCCGCTGGTGCGCCGGGTCAGCGCCATTAATCTCACGATCTTCCAGTTCAGCGAACTCTTCGAAGGAGGCCGGCACGCGCTCGCCGCCTCGGCGCACCACGCGCTCGTAGCGCAGCTTGCGCGGAGCGTCCAGGTGCAGCAGGCGGAACTCGCCCCACTCCCGCAGGGCCCGCACCTCGAGCGGGTTGCGGATCGAGTCGATCACGTAGTTCTGGTCGGGGCGTAGCTTGCGCCCCACGCGGTGCGCCAGAATGGCCGAACCAAGCTCGGTGCGCAGACGGTTGCCCTCGGCGATCAGGTTCTCGCGATTGGCGGCGAGACCCTTCTCTGCCAGCTCTTCGCGGATGACGTCCGAGAGCGAGTAGGTCTGAAACCCTTTGCGCTTCAGCAACTCGCAGGCAACGGTCTTGCCCGAGCCGTTCGTACCGGTCAACCCGATGATCATCGCGATAAGAATCCATCGTAATGCACAGGCCAAACCGTCTGGTGTCAATTCGCCCGCGACGACATCGTTTCGCGCGAGCTGGCTGGAGTGACAGTGGCTCGCGATCACCATGGCTAAGCGGCTGGTGGGCGCAAAATGATCGACCCCTTAATGTCGGTATCTCGCAGATCAAGACTCAAGCCAGGAATCCGATCGGCTGGACTCACCATTCAAGCTTCGAACCTGTAACTTAAGAACTTGGCAGGTAGAAGTCCGAAAATGCGAATCAATTCCAAGGGTCAAGTGACGATTCCAGTGAGTCTCCGGCTCCGCCTCGGGCTACTCCCCAACACCGAGGTCGTGTTCGAAGAATCGCACGGTGGAGCCCTGATCCGTCCTGTAGTGAGCCTCAAAGACTTGATGGAACAACGCCTTCGTAAGGCTAGCGGAGTCGCTGCCAACGGCCCCTCGACCGACGAGATCTTGCAGCTGACTCGCGAGGACAAGTGAGGCGGCGCTCGCCGACTCGCGTCTGCTGTCGGACATTCTCACTGACAACCCGACATGGAGACCGTGGTCGGAGACTGCTCTGATCGCCTTACCGCCTGGAAGCTTCCGTCATGACCTGCTGGCTTGCGGGTGAGCACCTGCGGTGATCCGCCGGGCAATACGGGTCTCGTCATGGTCGAAGGCGGGCCGGTAGAGCGCGATTTCCTCGACTGTCATGCCCGCTGCAAGACAGTTTGGCTGCCATTGCTCGTCGATGATCGAGGTAATCCGCGAAAGCTCTGCAGCCGCTGCGTCCCGTGGGACCCCAAAGATGGGACTCGCCTCAAGAGCGGCCTCGATCGAGGCCGTGTTGCCGCTGAGCTCGCTGATGCCCGTCTCCAATTGCCGCCGTCGGAAAGGCTGTGGATTGATATCGAAAGCTGGGGAGAGAGTCCAGCGGCCCCCGCCAGCGTGAAGCAATCCGTGGTTCTTCAGGTGGTCATCTGTATTCGAGACAAGGATCGTGAACAGGATTCTGCGATAGAGTTCGGCCATCTGTTCCCGAGGATCAAGAGCATGCGCCCGCAAGCTCTCCGAAATGTCCGTGTAGAATGCGCCGGTGGCAGCTCTCGTCCCTAGGAACGACTGGGCGGAGAGATAGCTGAAGCGTTTCCCCATGCTTCGATCGAATCGCTTGATCAGAGCGACCGGGCGATTCGTCTTAGCGAGCTCGAGCCGTGCCGAGGCGGCACGAATGCCTGCCGCCCGAGCGAGTTTCAGCGTCGCGACCTCGGCTCGTTCGATTGGCATGGAGTCGTCGTCGGTCGTGAACTTTGCGATGTGCAAGTGGCCACTCTCGTCGCGGACGCTCGCCTTGGGACGAGTCCCTCCGAGGGAACCCGCGCTGCCCAAGAGTTGATCCATGTCCGACGAGGCCATCGCCGCAGCATTGCCGGCGGCGCTCGCCAAACTCCTGAGTCTCGCGAGTTCATTCAGGCGGGGAACGGGGGGGTACGAACGAGACAGCGGTAGTCCCTCTTCATCGAGGTACCGAAGCGAACCCTGCCGGGTCAGGTCGTCCACGGCGAGCAGGTAGTCAAGTTCCGTCAAGGCGCCGCTCCGTGCTCTACGGATCAGGCCGCGCCCCCAAGAGTCTGGCGACCCGTCACTGACCGGCCCCGGCAGGGAGTCTCGCGGATTCACGTTCGACGCAGACGCGTAGAACGGGGACTCGCCAAGGGGCATCGAGGGCGCTATGGGGAATCCGTGCGGATTCTCGAGCCAGTCGACGGTGTAGCGGAACATGCTTGTTTGGCGCCTGCCATCCGTCTCGAAGACGATCTCGCCGACCAGCTGAAGCCGTTCGCCAAGCGCGACTCGCACGCGCTTCGTTTGCTTGCTCATTCGTGCCCTTCCGGGGCGGCCTCGTGCGCCAAGACCAAGGCCTTGGGCCTGCGTATCCGTTGCGGCAGGCTCCCGACATCGAGCATCAAGCCGGTGTCGTCAGTGGAAACGTCGATGATCGTCCCAAGGCGATGTAACTCGCCCAGAGCCAGCAGGGCCATCGCCACGGCGCCAATGGCCACGCCGGGATCCCCTTTCTCGAGGCGAAGAAGAGTCCCTTGGGACACTCCCATGCGCACGGCGAAATCCGCCACTGGCATGCGTCGTTTCTTGCGCGCGATCCGAATGTCTTGACCGAGTTCTCGCAATGCGCGCCGGACGGATGGTGTATAGAGACGCTGCCGCATAACTATCAATATACAGCTTCTTAAAATATTTTGTACGCAGTATCTAAGAGCTTATCAACAGAAATATATTCTCGGCAGCCCTGATCTGCCAAACCCTTCGACAAACTCGCAGCCGTAACGACGGAAGCCTAAATCGCGCGCTCGCACGTCTGAGGCGGTCCCTAGCCCGCCCACCAACCGAGCTCTTGCTGCGCCTCGCAATGCCCCTGCTCGGCAGCGCGCTCCAACCACTTTTCCGCTTCGGCGGGGTTTCGCAGTTCACTCGGCCCGTCCTTGTAGATCCTGCCGACTTGGAATTGAGCGTCGCTGTGACCTTGGCCAGCGGCCTTCAGCAGCCATTCCAAGGCGGCCGCGGGATCGGCGGCCACGCCTCGGCCGTCGAGATTCATCATTCCAACGTTGTACTGGGCGCTTGCGTCCCCTAGCTCGGCCGCTTTCCGCCACCAGCGCTTCGCCTCGCTCTCGCTTGCGTCTACGCCGAGGCCTTCCCGAAAAAGGTCTCCCAACTCGCGGGATGCTTCCCGGCTGCCCTGTTCCGCTGCACGGAGCAACCACTGGACTGCCTTGACGCTATCTCGAACGCCAGCCGGACCGCGCATGAGCAGCTGTCCCAGCCGGAACTGCGCCTCCGCATGGTCCTGCAGAGCCGCCAAGCCTAGCCAGCGTGCCGCTTCGGACTCGTCCTGGGGGACGCCTCGGCCCTCCAGGTAAGTCAGGGCCAGTTCCCACTGCACCCGCAGATCGCCCGTCTCGCCGCTCCTGCGCTTGAGTTGCAGCGTGGCCTCGGCATCGCCTTGGGCAGCTGCTTGCCGCCACCAGCGCTCGGCTTCGGCATCGTCACGGTTCACGCCGCGGCCCGCGGCGTACATATTGCCCAGGTTGAGCTGCGCCTCGGCATCGCCGGCTTCGGCGAACGAACGCTCGTACTCGAACCACCAGCGAGCGATGTCGTCGTCTTCAATCTCGAAGCCAAGACCCCTCCGCAGCAGGTGGCCAAGCCGTGTGCGTGCTTGGACGTGACCCTGCTTGGAGGCTGCCAGCCACCACGAGGCAGCCTGGTCATGATCCTGATCGACCAGCCTGCCCTCGTAGCAGAAGCGCCCGTAGTTGAACTGCGCCTCGGCACTGCCTTCCTTGGCCCGATTCCGGACTAGCTCTGCTTGCGTATTGCCGGCATTGGTGGTCGGACGTGCCACTGGCGTTTCCTGCCGCTACGAAGACTGCACTTTAGCGCACCACGTCCGATCGGCTGGTCGCGGATGCAGATCCGAAATTAAACACCCGCGCGTGCTAGCCTAGAAAGCAAGCCGAGCGCTAGGGGCGGCCCGCGCGGGAAGCCGTGTCGGGGCTAGCCTGTTCCTCGCGACATGAAGGCTCGCGGAACCCGCCCTGCGCCGACCCAAACCTATCGCCCTGCCGCTGCTGAGCACAGCCCCTCGCGGCAGGCAGGATCCGCACCCGCACTCGATTCCGCATTGCCATGGATAACTACCTAGCGCCCTCCCTCGCACTCGGGGCCATTGGATTGTTGGCCTCTTTCCTGACCTTCCTCGCACTCGGCAAGCGTTCGGCCGGCACGGACGAGATGCGTCGAGTCGCGGGCCTGATCCGCGTCGGAGCGATGGCGTTCCTATACCGCGAGTACCGCATCTTGGCGATCTTCGTGGTCGTCGTCGCCGGACTGATCGGCTGGCAATTGGGTACGCCCATGGCCCTGAGCTTTGTGGTCGGCGCTGCCTGCTCGGTAATCGCCGGACTGATCGGCATGCAAGCGGCGACGCTCGCGAATTCGCGCACCAGCGAGGCCGCCCGCTCGGGGAGTCTGGCCGCAGCGCTGACCGTCGCCTTCAGCGGCGGCACGGTCATGGGCCTGGCGGTGGCCGGGCTGGGCCTGCTGGGCGTGGGCCTGTTGGCGGTCAATTTCCAAGGCGCCGAGAACGCGGTCTATCTGAACGGCTTCGCCATGGGCGCCAGCTCGATCGCGCTGTTCGCACGTGTCGGCGGCGGCATCTATACCAAGGCGGCGGACGTGGGAGCCGACTTGGTGGGCAAGGTGGAAGCGGGCATCCCGGAAGACGACCCACGGAATCCCGGTGTGATCGCCGACAACGTCGGTGACAACGTCGGCGACGTCGCCGGCATGGGAGCCGACATCTTCGAGTCGTTCGCAGGCTCGATGATCGCGACCATCGCGATCGCCGCAACCCTCCCGGCCGCGTTCCTCGGACAACTCGCGGCGGGAGGAGAAGAGGCCGCCAGATCGGCACTGATGGCTCTTCCGCTGGTGCTCTCCGCGGTTGGCTTGGCCGCTTCGCTGATCGGCATTGGAGCGATCCGCGCGCTGAAGTCCTTGGGGCCGGCTGCCGCCCTGCGCTACGCGGCCTGGCTGAGCGCTCTGCTGTTCTTGGTCGGCGGATACTTCACCGGTCAATCGATGGGAGTCGGCACCGGAGTGTTCGGCGCGGTCGTCGCCGGATGCCTCGCGGGCGTGGCAATCGGCTACATCACCGAATACTACACCTCCATGAAGCCCGTCATGGAGATCGCCGAGGCTTCGCGGATGGGCACCGCGACCAACATCATCGAGGGCTTGGCGGTGGGGTTCCGCAGCTGCGCCATGCCCGTGCTCGTGATTTGCGCGGCGATCTTCGTGGCGCACGAATCGGCTGGCCTGTACGGCATCGGCATCGCCGCCGTGGGGATGCTGGCGACCGTGGGCATCACCATGAGCGTGGACGCCTATGGCCCGATCGCGGACAACGCAGGCGGAATCTCGGAGATGTGCGGGCTGCCAGGCGAGGTGCGCGCGATTACCGACAAGCTAGACTCGATCGGCAACACCACAGCCGCGATGGGCAAGGGGTTCGCCATCGGCTCGGCCGCGCTGGCCGCGCTGGCTCTCTTCTCTGCCTACACCCAAGCACTCGACAGCACCCGCGCCGCGGCCGGCTTGGAGCCCATCTCGATCCCGCTCAACTCCGCAAGCGTGGTCATCGGCCTGCTGCTCGGCGGTATCCTGCCGTTCCTGATCGCGGCCCTGACAATCAAGGCGGTCGGCCGGGCCGCCGGCAAGATCATCGACGAGATCCGAAGGCAGTTCCGCGAGATCAAGGGGCTGCTGGACGGCGCGCCAGGCGTCCAGCCGGATGCGCGGCGGTGCGTCGATATCGCCACCTCGGCAGCACTGCGGGAGATGGTGGTGCCCGGCGTGATCGCGGTCCTGGCCCCTGTCGTGGTGGGCTTCACGCTCGGCCCGGAAGCGCTGGGCGGCACCCTCGCTGGCGCAACCGTTACCGGCGTGCTGCTGGCCCTCTTCATGGCGAACTCCGGCGGAGCGTGGGACAACGCCAAGAAAGAGATCGAGCAAGGCAGCGTCTCCGGCGAAGGCAAGGGCTCGGACGGGCACAAGGCCTCGGTGGTCGGCGACACCATCGGCGACCCCTTCAAGGACACGTCCGGCCCGTCGATGAACATCCTGATCAAGCTGATGTCGATCGTGGCGCTGGTCATAGCACCCTTGATCGCCCTGTAGTCAGGCGCGGTCGCGCCGCGACGGAAAGCGCTATCTCCCGCCCTCGGCGGGCTGGTGCGCGTCGTGCACGCTTTCGGGCCCAGCACGGCGGAGATGTTCTGCCGGAAACGGCCAAGGCACGGTTGCAGGCCCGTTCGATGAGAATTCAAGGCCCGGTTCGGGCGCTTCAGACCGCACCCGGAGCGCGAGCGGAGCCCTCAGTCGTAGTACTCCAGGCCCAGGTGAGTGATCAGCTGCTCGCCGGCCATCCAGCGCAGTGTGTTCTTCAGCTTCATCAGCTGGATGAAGATGTCGTGCTCGGGATACAGTTCCGGGGCCACCATGGGGGACTTGAAGTAGAAGGAGAGCCACTCTTGGATACCGCTGAGTCCGGCGCGCTGGGCAAGATCGAGGAACAGCGCTAGGTCAAGCACGAGCGGAGCTGCCAGAATCGAGTCGCGACAGAGGAAATTGACTTTCAGCTGCATCGGATAGCCCAGCCAGCCCGTTAGGTCGATGTTGTCCCAGCCCTCCTTGTTGTCCCCGCGCGGCGGGTAGTAGTTGATCCGGACCATGTGGGAGAAGTCGCTGTAAAGGTCGGGATACTGGTCAGGCTGGAGGATCACTTCCAGCGCTCCCAGCTTGCTCTCTTCCTTGGTCCGAAAGGACTCGGGCTCCTCCAGCACGACGCCGTCGCGGTTTCCGAGGATGTTCGTCGAGAACCAGCCCTCGACACCAAGCAAGCGAGTCTTGAGCCCGGGAGCGACGAGGGTCTTCATGAAGGTCTGGCCGGTCTTGAAGTCCTTCCCGCAGATCGGGAC